>DATCRO010000729.1:0-2024 GCA_036569025.1 Burkholderiaceae bacterium | reverse complement strand
ATCGAGAGCGTCGTCGGCCACGAGTACTTCCACAACTGGACCGGCAACCGCATCACCTGCCGCGACTGGTTCCAGCTGTCGCTCAAGGAAGGCCTGACCGTCTTCCGCGACCAGGAGTTCTCGCAGGACATGGCCGGCTCCACGTCGGCGCGCGGCGTCACCGAGTACTTCCGGCGCCACGACGGCCAGGCCGTCACCTGCGACGACTTCGCCCAGGCCATCGCCGACGCGAACCCCGACAGCGAGCTGAGCCGCCAGCTGCCCGCGTTCAAGCGCTGGTATGCGCAGTCGGGCACGCCGCGCCTGGCCGCCGCCGCCGTGCCCGATCCCGGCACGGGCCTGTTCACGCTGACGCTCAGGCAGGACTTCTCCGCCCCCCAGGCCGCCGCCGGCGCGCCGCGCCAGCCGTTCGTGATCCCGGTGCGCTTTGCCCTGTTCACGCGCGACGGCCGCGCGGTGCCGCTGCAGCTCGAAGGCGAGCTGCTGGCCGACGGCGCCACCGCGCCGACCGAGCGCGTGCTGGTGCTGTCGGACGCCGAGCGCGTGTTCCGCTTCGTCAACGTCCCGGACGACGTCGTGCCGTCCGTGCTGCGCGATTTCTCGGCGCCGGTCATCCTGGACGACGGCCTGTCCGACGCCGACCGCCTGGTGCTGCTCGCGCACGACACCGACCCGGTCAACCGCTGGGAAGCCGGCCAGCGCCTGGCGCTGTCGCAGCTGGTGGCCGCGATCACCGGCGACGGCACGCTGTCGCTCAACGAGGCCTATGTCGCCGCGATGCGTTCGGTGCTGCGCGACCCGTCGCTCGACCCGGCATTCAAGGAGCTGGTGCTGACGCCGCCGTCGGAGGCCTACGTCTCCGAGCAGCTGACGGTGCCTGTCGACCCGCAGCGCGTTCACGCCGTCTGCCTGCAGATGCAGGACCAGCTCGCCGCGCGGCTGCACGGCGACTGGCTCGACGCGTGGGAAGGCCACCAGGTCGTCGAGGGCTACAGCCCGGACGGCCGCCAGAGCGCCCGCCGTGCGCTGGCCAACCTCGCGCTCGCGATGCTCGTGCGCGACGCCGTGCGCAGCGGCGACACCGTGTGGCCCGGCAAGGCCTACCAGCGCTTCAAGGACGCCGGCAACATGACCGACCGCCTCGGCGCGCTCGGCGCGCTGGTGGCGGTGCATTCGGACCTCGCCGCGCCCGCCCTGGCCCGCTTCCACGAGCTGTTCCGCAGCGAGGCGCTGGTGGTCGACAAGTGGTTCATGCTGCAGGCCCGCGCGCCCGAGCAGGACGGCCGCGTGTTCGCGAGCGTCAAGGCGCTGCTGCAGCACCCCGACTTCTCGATGCACAACCCGAACCGCGTGCGCAGCCTGCTGTTCTCGCTGTGCAACTTCAACCCGGCCGCGTTCCACCGCGCCGACGCGAAGGGCTACGTGTTCTGGGCCGAGAAGGTGGTCGAACTCGACGGCATCAACCCGCAGGTCGCTTCGCGCCTGGCGCGCGCGCTCGATCGCTGGCGCAACCTGGCCGAGCCGTACCGCGGCGCGGCGCGCGAGGCCATCGTGCGCGTGGCGGCGAAGTCCGACCTGAGCCCGGACGTGCGCGAGGTCGTCGACCGCGCATTGAAGGATTGACGATCCGCCGTTGCCAGCCGGTCACGCTGCGACCTTCATTTGTCATCCTGCACGCAGTCGCAGGATCCACCGTGGCCGGCAGTCCGGCTCGCCAAAGTGGATCCTGCGACTCCGCTTCGCTCCGCGCAGGATGACGGCTTCTTTGATCGCATCCATTTCCTCGTTTCAGGAGTTGTCCATGGCCAAGAAGGTCAGCCTCACCCAGTACCTCGTCGAGCAGCAGCGCGAGCACGGGCGAATCCCGTCGCAGCTGCGCCTGCTGATCGAGGTCGTCGCGCGCGCCTGCAAGCACATCGCGATCGCCGTCAACAAGGGCGCGCTCGGCGACGTCATGGGCTCGGCCGATTCCGAGAACGTGCAGGGCGAGATCCAGAAGAAGCTGGACATCATCTCCAACGAGG
>DATCRO010000728.1:0-7482 GCA_036569025.1 Burkholderiaceae bacterium | reverse complement strand
CCCACGAGCGTCACGCTCCACATGGCGGCGATGGCGAGCCAGCGGCGGCGCCAGATCGCGCGCAAGGCGATCAGGACTTCTTCGAAAATCTGGTTCACGGGCGTCCACCCAACCCTGCACGCACGCGCATCCCCGGTTCCTCAGAACCAGCTTTGCGGCACGATGATGACGTCGCCCGGCGCGACCGCGGCGTTCGCGCTGATGTCGCCGCGCTTGAGGAGATCCTTCAGGCGCACGGTGTAGGACGTGTTGTTGCGGACCAGGACGGCGCTGTTGCCGTCCGCGAAATCGGTCAGGCCGCCGGCCTGGATCATGACGTCCAGCAGGGTCATGTTCTGGCGGTAGGCGATGGCCTGCGGCTTGGCCGCCTCGCCGACGATGCGGATCTGCTCGGAGAACGTGCCCTGGAACGACGTGACGAGCACCGTGACGTTCGGGTCGCGCACGTACTTGCCCAGCGCCTTCTCGATCTCGCGCGCGATCTCGGGCGGCGTCTTGCCCGCGACGTCCAGGTCCTGCACCAGCGGCGTGGAGATGCGGCCGTCCGGGCGCACCTGCACCGTGCCGGACAGGTCGGTGTTGCGCCAGACGACGATGTTGAGCGAATCGAGCGGGCCGACCTTGTAGACGTCCTCCGCCGAAGCGGCGGCCGCCGGCACCGGCGGGTGGGTGGCCACGCAGCCGGCGAGCGCGCCGGCGCCGAGGGCCAGAACGAAAAGCGCCCGGAGTTGCCGGGCGACCGAGGCGAATGCGCTCATGATGATCACTGCCCTTCGCGGAAGACGACCACGCTGACGGTCTCGATCAGGACGAGCAGGTCGAGCACCAGCGAGTTGTTCTTCACGTAGTAAAGGTCGAATTGGTGCTTGCGGCGTGCATCCTCGATCGACGCGCCGTAGCCCGAACGCACCTGGGCCCAGCCGGTCAGCCCGGGCTTGATGCTGTGGCGCAGATCATAGAACGGGATGTGCTTGCGCAGTTCGGCCACGAACGCGGGACGCTCGGGCCGCGGGCCGATCAGGCTCATCTCGCCCTTGAGCACGCTGAACAGCTGCGGCAGCTCGTCGATGCGGGTCTTGCGCATGAAGGCGCCGACCGGCGTGACGCGGCTGTCGTTCTTGGTCGCCCAGCGCGCCACGCCGTCCTTCTCGGCGTCATTGCGCATGCTGCGGAACTTCAGGCACATGAAGATCTTGCCGCCGAAGCCCACGCGCTCCTGGCGGTACAGGATCGGGCCGGGGCTGGTCAGGTGCACGGCGACGGCGGCCAGCACCATGATCGGCGCGGCGATCGTCAGCAGGATGCCCGAGCCGATGATGTCGACCAGGCGCTTGACGACGTGACGCACCTTGCCCTGCTCGAAGCCCTTGCCGTAGACCAGCCAGCTGGCCTTCAGGCTGTCCAGCGGCACCTCGGCGCGCGCGCGCTCGAAGCAGCCGGCCAGGTCGAGCACGGGGATGCCGCGGATGCGGCAGGCGAGCAACTGGTCCATCGGCACGTTGCCGCCGCGCTGGTCGCGAACGGCCACGACGATCTCGTCGATCCCGTGGGTGTGCACCAGGTCGACGATCGAGCTCGCGCCGTCGAAGACCTGCGCCTTGCCCAGTTCGGCCGGCAGCGCCGCCTCGTCCTGCGGCGTGGCGACATAGCCGACGACGTTGCGCTGCATCGTCTTGGATTCGTGGAAGTCGCGCGCCACCATCGCCGCATCGGCGCCGGTGCCCACGATCAGCACGCGCGGCACGCGCAGCGCCTTGGAGAGGCGGCGGCCGAAGTACTTGCCCACCAGCAGGCAGCCGGCCAGGCACCAGATGGCGCGCGGCAGGAACAGCGTGGCGTAGTTCGAGCCGAGGGTGGCTTCGAAGATCGGGTAGGCCAGGCAGCCGGCGATCGCGCTGGCGGTCAGCATGCGCCAGAACGTGGCCGACAGGCGCAGGCGCACCGGCCGGTACAGGCCCAGGCAGGCGAACATGAACACCGCGGTCAGCGAGAAGGCGGCCGCCAGCGTCAGCAGCCAGTTCAGCGGCAGCAGGTTGGACGAGCCGACCAGGTTCGGCGTCAGGGTCGACGCCAGGACGACGGCCAGGAAGCACAGCGTGACGTCGAAGAACAACGACGACAGCGGTACGTTGCGGAATGCAGCGAACATGGAAAGCACCCTCCATCGCCACTCGCGACGGGCGGCGGATCTGCGTCTGCCGTTCCTCGTTGCGTGTCGACGCTACTGATACAAATGAAACAGGATGTGTCGTAGAGCGCAGGGCTCTGACCGAACAACCCGCCGACTGCTGTCACCGCCTCATGGTCCCGCGTGGGCCGGTGTGTGGGCAGGCGCCGAATCTGTTGCAACCAGTATCGAATAACTTGACCCGGGGGAGAATCCCCGCATTTGGGGGGGCTCGTGCTACCCGAACCGGAACTATTTCACGGTTGACCCTACCTCGTCTGACGGATCGCTTGACGGCTGCAAGTGTTCGTCCGGACCGTGACGATGGCGTGTCTTCCGGCCGGATGGACGGCGGATTGCAACAGTGTCAGCAAATGTTTCGCGCACTTCCCCCAAAAATGGTGGGATGGCCCCGGGGGTTGCTCGCGTAAACTCGCAGGGGAGGGAAATTGACGCAATGAACAAGACTTTGACGGTGGCCGTCGTCGGCCTGGGTTACGTTGGACTGCCGCTGGCGGTCGCGTTTGGAAAAAAGTTTCCGACGATCGGTTTCGACCTGTCGGAAAGCAAGATCGAGAGCTATCGCCGCAACATCGATCCGATGGGCGAGATCGAGTCGGCGGACCTGCAGGCCGCGCGCCTGAAGCTGTCCACCGATGCATCCGTGCTGCGCGAGGCCGACTTCGTCGTCATCGCCGTGCCCACGCCGGTCGACGACGCCCATATCCCCGATTTCTCGCCGCTGGTCGGCGCGAGCACGGTCGCGGGCAAGAACCTGAAGCCCGGCGCCGTCGTGGTGTTCGAGTCGACGGTCTACCCGGGCGCGACCGAAGAGGTCTGCATCCCGCTGCTGGAGAAGCACTCCGGCCTGAAGTGGAAGAAGGACTTCTTCGTGGGCTACTCGCCCGAACGCATCAACCCGGGCGACAAGGAGCACACCCTCACCCGCATCGTCAAGGTGGTGTCCGGCGACACCCCGGCGACGCTGGAGATCGTGGCCGACACCTACGGTGCCGTGATCGAGGCCGGCGTGCATCGCGCCAGCAGCATCAAGGTGGCCGAGGCCGCCAAGGTGATCGAGAACACGCAGCGCGACCTGAACATCGCGCTGGTCAACGAACTCGCGCTGATCTTCCACCGCATCGGCATCGACACCACCGAGGTGCTCGAGGCCGCCGGCACGAAGTGGAACTTCCTGCCGTTCCGTCCGGGCTTGGTCGGCGGCCACTGCATCGGCGTCGATCCGTACTACCTCACGCACAAGGCCGAGGTGCTGGGCCTGCACCCCGAGGTCATCCTCGCCGGCCGCCGCATCAACGACGGCATGGGCCGCTACATCGCCGAGCAGACCGTCAAGTGCATGATCCGCCGCGGCCACGCCGTCAAGGACGCCGACGTGCTGGTGCTGGGCCTGACCTTCAAGGAAAACTGCGCCGACCTGCGCAACTCCAAGGTGATCGACGTGATCCGCGAGCTCCAGAGCTACGGCGCGCGCGTGCACGTGCACGACCCGATCGCCTCGCCCGAGGAGGCGTTGCACGAGTACGGCGTCCACCTGGTCAAGTGGGACGACCTGCCGCGCGCGAGCGCCATCGTCGGCGCCGTGGCGCACCACGAGCTGGTCAGGAAGTCGCCGGCCGATCTGCTCGCCAAGCTGACGCCGCAAGGCGTCTACGTCGACGTGAAGTGCAAGGCCGACCAGGCTGCGCTGACCGAGCTCGGCGTGGAAGTCTGGCGCCTGTGAGCGCGGACGTCAGCACGGCGGCCCTCGACCGGATCCTCGCGGAAGTCGCCGCCACGCAGAGGCGCTGGCTCGTCACCGGCGCCGCGGGCTTCATCGGCTCGCACCTGCTGGAGACGCTGCTGGCCGCCGGCCAGCACGTCGTCACGCTCGACAACTTCGCCACCGGCCACCAGCGCAACTTCGACAAGGTGCGCGCGTCGGTCGGCGAGCAGGCCTGGGCCCGGCATGTGGCCATCACCGGCGACATCGCCGACGAAGCCACCTGCCGCACCGCCTGCGAGGACGTCGACGTCGTGCTGCACCAGGCCGCGCTCGGCTCGGTGCCGCGCTCGCTGGCCGATCCGTTGACCACCCACCGCGCCAACGCCACCGGCTTCCTGACGATGCTGGTGGCCGCGCGCGACGCCAAGGTGCAGCGCTTCGTCTACGCGGCGTCCAGCTCCACGTACGGCGATTCCCCGACCCTGCCCAAGGTCGAGGACGTCATCGGCCGCCCGCTGTCGCCGTACGCCGTCACCAAGTACCTCGACGAGCTGTACGCCGACGTCTTCTGCCGCAGCTACGGCATGCCCACGATCGGCCTGCGCTACTTCAACGTCTTCGGCCCGCGCCAGGATCCGAACGGTGCCTACGCCGCGGTGATCCCGCGCTGGATCGCCGCGATGCTGGAAGGCCGCGAGTGCGTCATCAACGGCGACGGCGAGACCTCGCGCGACTTCTGCTTCGTGCGCAATGTCGTCCAGGCCAACCTGCGCGCGGCGCTGACGACCGACGCCGAGGCCGTCGGCCGCGTCTACAACGTCGCCGTCGGCCAGCGCACCACGCTGAACGACCTGCACGCCGCGCTGGCCACCGCCGTCGAGGCGCGCCAGCCCGGCACGCGCGTGCCCGCACCCACGCGCGCGCCCTTCCGCGCGGGCGACGTCCGCCATTCGCTGGCCGACATCTCGCTGGCGCGGCGCCTGCTGGGCTACGAGCCGACGCACACCATCGCCGCCGGCATGGCGGAGACGGTCGCCGCGTACTGAGGCGCCCGCCCGCCCGGGCCTGCGCGCCTGCGCGTCACGCGCGCATGCGACGGACGGCGCGCCACTTCCTCAAGCGGCCGCCGGCATCGGCCTGACCGGCGGCGCCGCCGCCTTGCAGTAGCGCGCGACGTAGTCGGCGTGCGCGGGCAGCTGCGCCACGGTGCGTTCCACCTGCCCGCGGATCTCCTCCAGGAAGGCGTTCAGCTCCGCATCGCTCATCAGGTTGGCGATCGGGTGGTGCTGCGCGGGCATGATGCCCTGGCCCAGCATCACCTGGATCCACGAGTTCTCGGCGAACAGCTCGTTGGGCGCGCGGAACACGCGGCCGCTCTGGCGGAACAGGTCGATGCGGTGCTGCAGCGACGCCGGCACCTCCATCGTGCGCACCTGGTTCCAGAACGCGCTGTCGCTGCGGTTGGTGACCTTGTAGTGCAGGATGATGAAGTCGCGGATGTGTTCCATCTCGTCGCGCGTCTGCCGGTTGTACTCGTCGACGTCGGCCTGGCGCACGCCCTCGTTCGGGAAGCACTGCAGCAGCCGGATGATGCCGCGCTGGATCAGGTGGATGCTGGTGGACTCCAGTGGCTCGAGGAAGCCACTGGACAGCCCGATCGCCACGACGTTGCGCTCCCACGTGGACGCGCGCTGGCACGGCTTGAACGGGATGACGCGCGGCTTGGTCAGCACCTCGCCCTGGATGCTCGCCTGCAGCGTGGCCAGCGCCTGGTCGTCGCTGACATGCTGGCTGCTGTAGACCATCCCGTTGCCCACGCGGTGCTGCAGCGGGATCTGCCATTGCCAGCCGAACGGGTGCGCGATCGATCGCACGTAGGGCACCGGCGCCTTGACCGACGCGGTCTGCAGCGCGACGGCGCGGTCGCACGGCAGCCAGTGGCTCCAGTCCTGCAGCGGCACGCCCAGCGTCTCGCCCAGAAGCAGCGAGCGCATGCCGGTGCAGTCGACGAACAGGTCGCCCTCCAGGACCGAGCCGTCGGCCAGCTTGAGCGCGGCGATGTCGCCGTCGGCGTGGCGGATCACCTGGGCGATCTTGCCCTCGATGCGGCGCGCGCCCTGGCGTTCGCTGAGCTTGCGCAGGTACTTCGCGTACAGCGTGGCATCGATGTGGAAGGCGTAGTTCAGCGCCGAGCGCGGCAGGTGCGCGAAGCGGTTCCGTTCGGCGGCGCGCAGCTCCAGGCAGTACTCGCCGTAGGTGCGCGCGAGCTTGCGGTCGCGGCCCTTGAGCCAGAAGTGCTGGAAGCCGGCCGTCCAGTGGTCCTGGCCGGTCGTGCCGAAGCTGTGGAAATAGTCCTCGCCGACGTCGCGCCAGCCCTCGAAGCTGATGCCCAGCTTGAAGACGCCCTGCGTCTCGGCCATGAACTCCTGCTCGTTGATGCCGCACAGGTTGTTGAACGTCAGCAGCGTCGGGATGGTGGCTTCGCCGACGCCGACGGTGCCGATCTCGTCGGACTCCACGAGCTGGATGTCCAGGCCCTTGCCGAGCGTCTTGGACAGGCAGGCGGCCGTCATCCAGCCGGCGGTGCCGCCGCCGGCGATGACGACGCGGCGGACGGGTTGGCGGGAGCGGTCGGTGGGGGACATGGTCATGGCGGCCTCAGCGTTTGAAGCGTTGGAGCAGGGCCTGGCGCAGGTGGCGCGCGCCGCTCTCGGTGAGCGGGGCGAGCGCGCTGCGCGCGTGCGGCGGGATGTGGGCGGCGGTGGCGTCGTCGGCGCGGAAGACGTAGTGATCGAACACGCCGCGCCAGATCTCGCGCTGTGCGGGCGGCAGGTCGCGCATCGTCAGCAGCGCGGCCATCAGCGCGCCGATCGGCGAGTCCATCCAGTCGGGCGACTGGCGCCACCAGTAGTTGATCAGCACGTTGAAGGGCGTCAGCGATTCGACGTGGTGCCACCACATGCTGGGCACGAACACGGCGTCGCCGGGTTCGAGCTCGACGACCTGCGCGTGCTTGAGCGCCTCGGCGAAGCGCGGGAAGCGCTCGAGATCGGGGTTGGCGAAGTCGACCAGGCTCACGGACTGGCCGGCGGGCGTCACGTCCAGCGGACCGACGTAGAGGTTGGGCAACTGCTCCGGCGGGAACAGCGTGAAGCGGCGGCGGCCGGCGACGACGCAGGCGAGGTTGTCCGGCAAATCGAAGTGCGCGGCGATGCGGCTGCGGTTGCCCAGCCAGATGCTCACGAGCGGATCGCGATCGCCGAACGGCAGGTCGTTGGCGGCGCGAAACGTCGGCAGGCAGGTGTCGACGGTGGTCGAGCCGACGTACAGCGCCGGCGCCTGCGGGTCGCCGGCCATCCGGGCCAGCGCGTCCAGCACGACGTCCAGCGGCGCCTTCTCGCGGTGGAAGTTCATGCCCGTGAAGGCGTCGTTGTAGAAGAATCGGCCGTGGGTCTGCGGCGGTGCGAGCAGCATGCCCACGGGTTCGCCGCCCCACGTGCCCTTGAGGTAGGCCATCGCGTCCGCGGTGGAGCGGCGCGCGGCCTGCACCATCGGCCAGTGCGCGACGAGGCCGCGCTGCACCCAGGGC
>DATCRO010000727.1:0-6884 GCA_036569025.1 Burkholderiaceae bacterium | reverse complement strand
CGCGCGCCGCGCTGGCCTGGCGCTACCTGTTCCCGGGCGTCGTGGGCATGTTGCTGTTCGTGGCCTTCCCGCTCATCTACACGATGTGGATCGGCTTCACGAACTACTCGTCCATCCACCTGCTGAGCCAGGCGCGTGTGAAGGCCTACCTGCTGGAGCAGACGGTGCCGGACGAGGATCATTCGCTCGAATTCACGCTGCATGCGGACGGCGACAAGCTGCGCGTGGTGCTGGCGCCGCAGGACGCGGCGTCGGGCGCGCCGAAGTTCGTTTCGCCGCCATTGAGGCTGAAGGGCGACGACGACGCGACGACGACGATGGCCGCCCTGCCCGCCGATGCGCCGCTGGCGCCGGCGCTGTCCACGCGCGAGCAGCTCGCCCACCGCGACGCGCTGCAAGCGCTCAAGCTCCGGATGCCCGACGGCCGCACGCTGGTCTACACCGGGGTCCACGAATTCGGCCCCTCGGCCGCCGTCTGGCGCGCCAATCCCGACGAATCGATCACGCGCGTGGACGACGGCAAGACGTACAAGCCCGACACCGACGCCGGCTTCTACGTCGCCGCCGACGGCGAGCGCCTGCAGCCCGGCTTCAAGGTGGCGGTCGGCTTCGCGAACTACGCGCGCATGATGGCCGACCAGGAGTTCCGCGGCCCGTTCGTCTCGATCTTCGTGTGGACGGTCGTGTTCGCGGCGCTGTCGGTGGCGTTCTCGCTGGCCGTGGGCTGCACGCTGGCGGTGCTGCTGAACTGGGAGGCACTGCGCTTTCGCACGCTGTACCGCACGCTGCTGTTCCTGCCGTACGCGGTGCCCGGCTTCATCTCCATCCTCGTGTTCAAGGGCCTGTTCAACCAGAACTTCGGCGAGATCAACGGCATCCTCAACGCCGTCTTCGGCGTCAAGCCGGCCTGGTTCGCCGACCCGCTGCTGGCG
Source organism: Burkholderiaceae bacterium (assembly GCA_036569025.1). GTDB lineage: Bacteria > Pseudomonadota > Gammaproteobacteria > Burkholderiales > Burkholderiaceae_C > Scleromatobacter. The sequence goes on along the minus strand of DATCRO010000727.1, from coordinate 5,952 downwards.
CGCACGATGATGCTCGTCGTCAATACCTGGCTCGGGTATCCGTACTTCCTGGTGCTGTGCACGGGCCTGCTCAAGGCGATCCCGGTCGACCTGTACGAGGCCTCGGCCATCGCGGGCGCCAGGCCACTGACGAACTTCTTCAAGATCACGGCGCCGCTGATCGTCAAGCCGCTGTCGCCGCTGATCATCTCGGCCTTCGCCTACAACTTCAACAACTTCGTGCTGGTCTCGCTGCTGACCAATGGCCGGCCCGACTTCCTCAACACGAAGATCCCGGCGGGCACCACCGACATCCTCGTGTCGTACACCTACCGCATCGCCTTCCTCGACTCGGGCCAGAACTTCGGCCTGGCCGCCGCGATCTCGACGGTGATCTTCTTCCTGGTCGCGCTGCTGTCGTACGCAAACCTGCGCGTCGCCGCGCGCAACGCTAAAAAGGCTTGATGCCATGGCCATCGTCACCGGCAAGAACCAGCGCTGGCGCGTCCTCGGCGCGCATGCGTTCCTCATCGCGCTGATCGTCGTCACGCTGTTCCCGCTCGCCGCCGTGATCTCGATCTCGCTGCGACCCGGCAACTTCGCCAACGGCTCGCTGATCCCGCGCGAGATCAGCCTCGAGCACTGGAAGCTGGCGCTCGGCATGGACGTCACCACCGCCGACGGCGTGGTCGTGCACCCGCCCTTCCCCGTGCTGCTGTGGCTGTGGAACTCGATCAAGGTGGCCACCATCGCGTCGGCCCTGATCGTGGCGATCTCGACCACCGCGGCCTACGCGTTCGCGCGCCTGAAGTTCGCATTCAAGCTGCCCATCCTCAACAGCATGCTGCTGCTGCAGATGTTCCCGCCGGTGCTGGCGCTGGTGGCGATCTACGCGATCTTCGAGACCATCGGCAACTACATCCCCGGCCTCGGCCTGGAGACGCACGGCGGCCTCGTGGTGGCCTACCTGGGCGGCGTGGCGACGCACATCTGGACGATCCGCGGCTACTTCGAGACGATCCCCGTCGAGATCGAGGAATGCGCCAAGGTCGACGGCGCCAGCCACTTCCAGGCCTTCTTCCGCGTGCTGCTGCCGATGGCGGTGCCCATCCTGATGGTCGTGTTCGTGCTGGCCTTCGTGGGCACCATCATCGAGTACCCCGTCGCGTCGATCCTGCTGCGCGAGGAGAACAACCTGACGCTGGCCGTCGGCTCCAAGTACTACCTGGCCGACCAGAAGTACCTGTGGGGCGACTTCGCCGCCGCGGCGGTCCTGTCGGGCCTGCCGATCACGGTGGTGTTCCTCGCGGCGCAGCGCTGGATCGTTTCGGGGCTCACTGCCGGGGGCGTCAAGGAATGACCCGGCCGCTCGTCACCACCTTGGCGGGCGCGCTGTGCGCGTTGGCCGCGCTCCCCTCGATCGCGCAGCAGTCGACCTACGCCAACGGCTTCGACCAGGCGCTCGCCGGCGTGTTCGAGGCGCGCGAGAAGGACTGGCGCGACGGCGCGGTCGTGTACCAGGTCCACGTCGACCGCTTCGCGCCGCCGGCCGACCTCCAGGCCAAGCGTTCGCTGTACCCTGCGCCCAAGAAGCTGCACGCCTGGACCGACCTGCCCACGCACGGCACGTACCTGCCCGAGGCCAGGGTCTGGAGCCACGAGATCGACTTCTGGGGCGGCGACCTGCAGAGCCTGCGCGGCAAGCTCGACTACGTCCAGGGGCTGGGCGCCGATGTCCTCTACCTGAACCCGATCGCCCTCGCGACCACCAACCACAAGTACGACACGCTCGACTACCGCGCCGTCTCGCCCGAGTACGGCACGCGCGACGACGCCCGCGCCCTCGCGCGTGACGTGCACGGGCGCCGCATGAAGATCGTGCTGGACGGGGTCTTCAACCACATGGGCCGCAACTCGCCCTTGTTCAGGCAGGCCGAGTCCGACCCCAGGAGCCGCTATCGCGACTGGTTCGTGTTCGGCCCGCAGTACGCCGGCGGCGCGCGCTCCTGGGCGCTGGCCGAGAACCTGCCCGAGCTCAATCTCGAGAATCCGTCGGTGCGCGACGACCTGTGGAACGCCCACGACTCCGTGGTGCGCGGCTGGCTGCGCGACGGCATCGACGGCTGGCGCCTGGATGTCGCCTTCGACATCGGCTTCAAGTACCTCGGCGAGCTGACGCAGGCCGCGCACGCGGAAAAGCCCGGCTCGCTGGTGGTCGGCGAGATCGCCAACTTCCCGAGGGAATGGTTCCCGTCGGTCGACGGCCTGATCCACTTCACGCTGCGCCAGGTGATCCTCGACGTGGCGGCGGCCCGCATCGACCCGGCCACCGGCCAGCAGATGATCGCGCGCATCGTGCAGGACGCCGACTACGAGCACGTGCTGAAGTCCTGGGTCTATCTCGACAACCACGACACGCCGCGCCTGGCCACCGCCCTGCCCGACCCGCGCGCGCGCCGCCTCGCGCAGGTGCTGCAGTTCACGCTGCCCGGCTCGCCGGAGCTGTACTACGGCACCGAGCTGGACATGCCCGGCGGCGACGACCCCGAGATGCGCGCGACCATGCGCTGGGATCTCGTCAAGCCCGACAACGCCGTGCTCAACTGGAACAAGCGGCTGATCGCGCTGCACAAGGACAACCGCGCGCTGCGCGTCGGCAACTACCGCGCGATCACCGCCGGCAAGCTGATGGGCTTCGAGCGGTGGACCGACCGTGCGGCCGACACCATCGTCGTGCTGCTGAACCCGACCGACCAGCCCGTCACCGACACCGTGCTCGTGGCCAACTCCAAGCTGATGGACGGTTCGCGCATGGTCAACCTGCTGGCCGACAAGGCCGACCCGGCCACGCCCGCCGACGTCCGCCTGTCCGCCGCGCTGATGCACCTCACGCTGCCCGCGCACGGGTTCGTCGTCCTCAAGCCCGACGTCGCGCCGCCGGGCGGCTACACCAACTACAAACGCGTCCAATGAAGTTCCGACTCGCCCGCCCCGCGCTCGCGCTGTGCCTCGTCGCGTGCGCCGCGCAGGCCCTGGCCGCCGACTGCCGCCCCGACCCGCTGCCCGGACGCGACCTCTACGTGCGCGGCACCCCCAACGGCTGGCGCGCCGATGACGAAGGCGCGATGCGCTGGCTGTGCGACCATTGGGAGTGGGCCGGCGAACTGCATGGCGACCACGCGTTCAAGATCGGCGACGAGGACTGGAGCGTCGACGCGGATCTCGGCGTCGCGCCGGGCACGTCGGCGCTGGCCTCCGGCGCGAGCGCGCCCACGGCGCGCAAGGGCGAGCCGGTCAAGCACCACTTCGACGGCATGAGCCGCGTGACGCTGACGCCCGCCGCGACGCCCGACGGCGCGCCGGTGCTCACGATCAGCGACCTGCCCGCCGGCACGCCGCCTGCGGCCGCGCCGCCGTCCGTCACCGACCCGCTTGCGCTGAGCGTGTCCTTCGATTCGCGCAAGGCCACCGACAAGACGCCCTTCGGCGCGGTCACCAGCGGCAGCGAGGTCGCGTTCTCGCTGGGCGCCCTGCCGGGCGTGTCGCAGGTGACCCTCGTCGTCGAGAAGCGCCGCCTCGAGGGCGACCAGACGACGCTCGACTACACCGAGCTCGCGCGCGTGCCGCTCGCGCGCGCGGCCGCGGGCGCAGACGGGCGCGAGCGCTGGAGCGGCCACTTCCGCTTCGATGCACCGGCCATCTACGGCTACTGGTTCGAGCTGAAGATCGGCGCGCGCACCTTCGTCTTCGAGAACAACGCGACGCCCATCTACTGGACGCGCGAACGCGGTGCCGGCGGCGCGGGCGTCGTCGCCGACGTGCCGCACTCGGCCAGGCGCATCCGCCGCTTCCGCCAGACCGTTTACGCGCCCTACGTGGTGCCCGCGTGGGCCAGGGACGCCGTGTACTACTACATCTTCCCCGAGCGCTTCCGCAACGGCGATCCGCGCAACGACCCCAAGCCCGGCGTCGACAGGTACCACGACAAGACGGTGGAGTTCCACGCGAACTGGAACGACAAGCCCTGGCGCCCGCACAGCGGCGACGGCAGCGACGACGAGTACAGCAACGACTTCTTCGGCGGCGACATCGCCGGCATCATCCAGAAGCTCGACTACATCAGGAGCGTCGGCGCGAACACGCTGTACATCACGCCCATGTTCACCGCGGCCAGCAACCACAAGTACGACACCGCCGACTGGAAGCACATCGACCCGCACTTCGGCACGAACGACGACTTCGCGCGCCTGTGCCGCGAGGCGGCCAGACGCGGCATCCGCGTGCTGCCCGACGCGTCGCTGAACCACTCGGGCGCCGACTCGATCTACTTCGACCGCTATGGCACGCGCGGCGGCCACGGCGCGTTCGAGGGCGGCCGCATCAATCCGGCGTCGCCCTGGGCCAGCTGGTACACGTTCGATCCATCGCAAAAGGAGCCGGACAAGCAGTACAAGGGCTGGGTGGGCGTGGCCGACCTGCCCGAGCTGAACAAGGCCGACCCGTCGTACCGCGCGTTCGCGTACGGCGCGCCCGACTCCGTCACCCGCACATGGCTGCGCGCCGGCGCCGCCGGCTGGCGCATGGATGTCGCCCCCTGGGTGCCCGACGACTTCTGGCGCGCCTGGCGCGCGGTGGTCAAGGAGACCCGGCCCGACGCGCTCACCGTGTCCGAGACCTGGTGGGACGCGTCCAAGTTCTTCCTCGGCGACGAGTTCGACTCGACGATGAACTACATCTTCCGCAACGCCGTCCTGGCCTACGCCAACGGCGGCGACGCGGCGCTGATGGTGGCCAACCTCGAGCAGATGCGCGAGGCCTATCCGCCGCAGACCTTCGCCGCGCTGATGAACCTGCTGTCCACGCACGACGCCGCCCGCTCGCTGCACGTGCTGGGCGACGTCGACGGCCAGAGCACGCCCGAACAGGTCGCGCTCGCCAAGCAGAAGATGCGCCTGGCCGTGTTCTTCCAGATGACGTATCCGGGCTCGCCTGCGATCTACTACGGCGACGAGGTGGGCGTGACGGGCGGCGACGATCCGTACAACCGCGGCACCTACCCCTGGGCCGACAAGGGCGGCCATCCCGACGACGCGCTGCTGGCCGACTTCCGCCGCCTGACCGCGTTGCGCCGCGCCCTGCCGGTGCTGCGGCACGGCACGCTGCTGGCGCCGCTGCACGTCGACGAGCACGTCGTCGTGCTCGCGCGCCGCGACGGGGCCGACTGGGCCATCACCGCGAGCAACAACGGCGACGCGCCGCGCACGCTGGCGATCGCGTTGCCCGAAGGCGCGCCGACCGCGGGCTGGACCGACGTGCTCGCCAGGACGCCTGCGACGGTGGACGCCCATGCCCGCACGCTGACGCTGGTCGTGCCGCCGCGCTTCGGCGTGGTGGTCGCGACGAAGCCGAGGACGACCGCGGGCCGCTGACGGCTTCGTGCGAGACTGCCGGCCATGAACTGGGACGACGGCGACGGCCCCTTCTTCAATCCGCAACCGGCGGTCACGAGCGTGCCGCTGCCTTCGGGCAAGCCGGTGGTGGTCATCGACGACGTGCTGCTCGATCCCGATGGTCTCGTCGAATGGGCGCGCGCCCGGCCCTTCCACGCGCCGGATTTTCCCTATCCCGGCCTGATCGTCGACGGCCCGAAGGCGCTGTCGGAGCGCTTCCTCGATTTCTTCGCGCAGCACGCACGCGGGCGTCTCGGCGCGCGCCGCACGCGGGAGCACGACGTGCGGCTGTCGATGGTCAGCACGCCACCCTCCGAGCTCGATCCCCGCCAGTGGCAGTGCCACCGCGATCGGGTGACGACGGACCCGTCCGTCCTGTTCGTGGGCTCGGTGCTGTACCTGTTCCGCGATCCGGCGCTCGGCGGCACCAGCTTCTACGTGCCGCGCCAGTCGCCGGGCGCGACCGACCGCATCGTGGCCGACAGCCAGATGCTGACCGCCGAGGAGTTCTCGACGCGCTATG
>DATCRO010000726.1:0-4548 GCA_036569025.1 Burkholderiaceae bacterium | reverse complement strand
TGCGCGAACAGGGCCTGGAGCCGGTGTTCCGGGCGAAGACGGGCTTGATCGTCGACGCCTACTTCTCGGGCACCAAGCTCAAGTGGATCCTCGACAACGTCGAGGGCACGCGCGCGGCCGCCGCACGCGGCGAGCTCGCGTTCGGCACCGTCGACACCTGGCTGATGTGGCACCTGACCGGGGGCAAGGTGCACGCCACGGACGTCAGCAACGCCTCGCGCACGCTGCTGCTGGACGTGCACGCCAACGCGTGGAGCGACGAGCTGCTCCAGATCCTGGACGTCCCCCGCGCGATGCTGCCGTCGGTGCATCCGTCCAGCCACGTGTTCGGCCACACGCTGCCCGAGCTGCTGGGCGGCGCCATCCCCATCGGCGGCGTGGCCGGCGACCAGCAGAGCGCGCTGTTCGGCCAGGCCTGCTTCCGGCCCGGGCTGGCCAAGAACACCTACGGCACCGGCTGCTTCATGCTGATGCACACGGGCGCCGCGTTCCAGAACTCCACCAATGGCCTGATCACCACCAGCGCGGCGCAATTGAGCACGGCGCCTGAATTCGCGCTGGAAGGCAGCGTGTTCATCGGCGGCGCCGTGGTGCAGTGGCTGCGCGACGGCCTGCGCGCCATCTCCGCCAGCGGCGAGGTGCAGAAGCTCGCCGAGAGCGTGCCCAGCTCGGGCGGCGTCATGTTCGTGCCGGCCTTCACCGGCCTGGGCGCGCCCTACTGGGACGCCGACGCGCGCGGCGCGATCGTCGGCCTGACGCGCGGCAGCACGGTGGCGCACATCGCGCGCGCCGCGCTCGAGAGCATCGCGTTCCAGAGCGCCGCGCTGCTGCAGGCGATGAGCCGCGACGCGGTGGCCGCCGGCGGCGCACCGGTGGCCGAGCTGCGCGTGGACGGCGGCGCCTGCGTCAACGACCTGCTGATGCAGTTCCAGGCCGACCTGCTGGGCATCCCGGTGGTGCGCCCGCGCGTCATCGAGACGACGGCGCTCGGCGCCGCCTACCTCGCGGGCTTGTCCTGCGGCCTGTACCGCGACGTCGACGAACTCGCCGCGCAATGGCAGGCCGAGCGCCGTTTCCTGCCCACGATGTCGCGCGAGCAGGCCGGCACGCTGATGGCCGACTGGGAGCATGCGGTGCGTCAGGCCACGGCGCGCTGAAGGCCGGGAGATCGTCCGGGCGGCTTGACCCGGTCGTCGCGGGCGCCAGGCCGAGGTGTCTGGTCTTGAATGTCGCACGCCGAAGCGGCGGCGATCCTGCCTTGCCCGTCGTGCGCCATGCGAGACCTGACACCGAACGTGCGCGAGCGTTGCCGGCGTTCGGTGTCAGGTCTCGCATGTTGCGCGGTCGACGCCTGGGCCTGTCGTGCGCCGCCCGGCGCGCAAAATGCAACACCAGACACCTCGGGCCCGTTCCGGGGCGCCGCAGATCGTCGGGCCGGCTTGGACGGGTCGTCGCGGGCGGAAGGCCGAGGTGTCTGGTCTTGAATGTCGCACGCCGAAGCGGCGGCGATCCTGCTTCGCCCGTCGTGCGACATGCGAGACCTGACACCGAACGTGCGCGAGCGTTGCCGGGCGTTCGGTGTCAGGTCTCGCATGTTGCGCGGTCGACGCCTGGGCCTGTCGTGCGCGGCCCGGCGCGCAACATGCAACACCAGACACCTCGGGCCCGTTCCGGGGCGCCGGAGATCGTCGGGCCGGCTTGGACGGGTCGTCGCGGGCGGAAGGCCGAGGTGTCTGGTCTTGAATGTCGCACGCCGAAGCGGCGGCGATCCTGCCTTGCCCGTCGTGCGACATGCGAGACCTGACACCGAACGTGCGCCGGCGTCGCCGACGTTCAGTGTCAGGACTCGCAAGTTGCAGCCGCCGGCCAGACCCGCACGTCGTCAGGCCAGCGCCCGCAGCCGCAAGTGCGCCTCGCCGTCGCACGCCGGGGGCAGCTGGTGCCGCGCCTGCAGGTAGTGGTGCGTGAACACGTCCAGCCAGGCATCGAGCGCGCGTGACGCGCGCGCGTCCCCCGCGAGGTCCAGGCACAGCGAGGCCACCTCGCTGGTGCAGAAATGGTCGTCGCGGCGGGAGCGCCGCAGCACGTAGCTCGATACCTGCTCGGGCCGCAGGCTCAGCACCGGCAGGCGATCCAGGTACGGGCTCTTGCGGAACATCTTGCGCGCCTCGCTCCAGGTGCCGTCCAGCAGCACGAACAGCGGGCGCCGGCCGCGGCCGCGCGGCACGTCGTGGATCACGCGCGACGGCTCGGCGTACTCGCCCGGGAACACGACCAGCGGCTGCCAGGCGGGATCGGCCAGCAGCGCGAGGAGTGCCGGGTCGACCTGCGTGCGCGCCCAGCCGAAAGCGAAGGTGTCCGGCACGACATCCGCCACCAGCCAGCCCGTGTTGGTCGGCTTGAGCGGCTCGATGTCGGCCATCAGCAGGCAGACGCCGGCGTGCGCCGACGCGGCCGGCCGCAGCGCGCAGGCGCAGTGCGTGAGCGGCAGCCGGCAGGCCTCGCAGCGTTCGCGCGTGGACCCGCCGCGGGCCAGGAAGGGCTTGGCGCTGCGGGCGAGGCGCTCGGCGCGCAGGCGGGACACGGCATGGGGCATCGGCCCATTGTCGGGGTGCGGCGGGTGGTGATCCGGCCGAATCCGCAGAAAAACGAACAAATTGATTTCATTTTCTTCGTTTCATGCCGAAAACCGATTGGGTACGCTGCGATGAACCTGCCCACCCGTCCGCGGTGGCGGGTCCGTCCATCCTCCCGGCCTGTCGCAGGCCGCTCCGCTCCAACCGCCAACGCACAGGGAAGCATCATGAACATCCTTGCCCGCCTGAACATCGGCCAGCGCCTCGTCGCCGGATTCGCCAGCGTGCTCGTGCTGGCGGTCATCGTCGGCAGCTTCGCGGTCAGCCGCCTGGCCCGCGTCAACGACAACACCACCGACATCGCGACGAACTGGCTGGTGGCCACGCGCATGCTCGGCAACTTCGGCACGCAGGTGAGCGTCCTCCGGCGCGCGGAGGCGACGAGCCTGCTGTCCGGCAAGCCGGAGGTGATCGCGGCGCAGTCGCGGCGCATCGAGGCCACCAAGGCCAAGGCCGCCGAGTCGTGGAAGGCCTACATGGCCACCGTCGAGCTGCCCGAGGAGCGCGCCATCGCCAGCGGGATCGAGGCGGCGCGCGATCGCTACTACGTTGCGCTCGGCCACTCGATGGCGATCGCCGCCGACGCCGCCACGCCCGAGGGCCGCGAGAAGGCCCTCGCCGAATACGAGGGCGAATCCAAGGCCAGCTTCGACGCGATGTTCGACGGCATCGCCCACGACGTCGAGTTCCAGGGCCAGGGCGCCGACGGCGCCTACAAGTCCTCGCAGGACACCTACGACCATGCGCGCATGGCCATCATCGGCATGCTCGCGGCCGCCGTGTTCGTCGGCGCGATGATGGCATGGGTCATCACGCGCTCGATCGTGCGGCCGCTGGCCAGCGCGGTGAAGGTGGCCGAGGCCGTCGCCCAAGGCAACCTCGCGTCGACGATCGTCGCCAACGGCGCCGACGAGGTGGGCCAGCTCCTGCGCGCGCTGCGCCGCATGAACGACAGCCTGGTCGCGATCGTCTCGCGCGTGCGCAACAGCTCCGACTCGATCGCGACCGGCTCCAGCCAGATCGCCGCGGGCAACACCGACCTGAGCCAGCGCACCGAGGAACAGGCGAGCAACCTGCAGCAGACGGCCGCCTCGATGGAGGAGCTCACCGCCACCGTCAAGCAGAACGCGGACACCGCGCGCGCCGCCACGCAGATCGCCAACAGCGCGACGGCCGCCGCCAGCGCGGGCGGGCGCGTCGTGGGCCAGGTGGTGACGACGATGGACGAGATCTCGCAGTCTTCGCGCAAGGTGGTCGACATCATCGGCGTCATCGACGGCATCGCCTTCCAGACCAACATCCTGGCGCTGAACGCGGCGGTCGAGGCGGCGCGCGCCGGCGAGCAGGGCCGCGGCTTCGCGGTCGTCGCCGGCGAGGTGCGCAGTCTCGCGCAGCGTTCGGCCGAAGCGGCCAAGGAGATCAAGACGCTGATCGGCGCGAGCGTCGAGAAGGTCGAGAGCGGCAGCCGCCTCGTCGACGAGGCCGGCCGGTCGATGGCCGACATCGTCACGCAGGTCAGCCGGGTCAACGACCTGATCGGCGAGATCAGCGCCGCCAGCCTGGAGCAGAGCACCGGCATCGGCCAGATCGGCGACGCCGTCAACCAGCTCGACCAGGTCACGCAGCAGAACGCCGCGCTGGTGGAGGAAAGCGCCGCCGCGGCCGAGAGCCTGAAGGTGCAGGCGGCGCAGCTCGCGCAGGTGGTCTCGGTGTTCAAGCTGGCCGCGGGCCACGAGGGCATCGCCGCCGCGCCGTTGCACGCCGCGGCCGCCCGGCCGGCACCCGCGGCGCAGCGGCCCGGCGCGGCTGCAGCCAAGGCGAAGCCCCCCGCTGCGCGCAGCGCCGTCAAGCCGGCGCCGGCGGCGCCGAGCGCGCCAGCGGCCGCCGAAGTCGGCGTGCTCGCACACTTCCC
>DATCRO010000725.1:0-4391 GCA_036569025.1 Burkholderiaceae bacterium | reverse complement strand
CTGCCGCACCGCGCGGCCAATCCCGGTGTCACTTGCCTTTCGAGATGCTCCCCAGCCCGCCGCCGTGCGTGTTGACCTGCTTGGGTTCGCCGTAGTACGTCAGCGAGCCCACGCCGCCCACGCTCGCGTCCAGTGTCTGGGTGGCCCAGACCTTGACGGAGCCGACGCCGCCGAGCTTCACGTCGGCCACGTCGGCGTGCAGGTCGTGCAGGTCGATCGAGCCGACGCCGCCGACGTTGAGCCGGAGCGTCTTCACGCTGCCGTCGGCCTTGAGGCTGCCGGCGCCGCCGAAGCGGATGTCGAGGCTGTCGCCGCTGACGTGCGTGATCGTCGTCGCGCCGGCGCCGCCCATGGTGAAGGCCGTCAGCTTGGGCACCGTGACGGTGACCTTCATGTCGTTCCAGTGCCGGTTGTCGATGTGCGAGTCGTCGTGCATCTTGATGCGCAGCTCGTCGCCGATGACCTCGGTGCGGACGTCCTCGAGATAGTCGTCGCTGCCCGAGACCACGACCGACTGCGCCTTGCCCACCTCGATCACCAGGTTGATCGGCCCCGAGTTCGAGACCGCCGAGAACGGCGCGACGCTGCGCGTCTGGTCGGCGGCCTGCGCGTGGATGGTGAAGAGCGCGGCGGCGGCGGCCAGCGAAAGGGTCAGGGCGGTGCGCATGAGGTTCCTCGTGTGTTGCCGGAGTCGATGCGATCGATTCTAGGAACGCGTCAGCGCCCTGGCGACCGCCATGCGACGAGGTGCGGCTGGACCGGACGCGCTGCGCCTGCGCGCGACCGGATTGCCGCGTCAGGGCGTGGGCGACAGCTGCGGCACGACCAGCGCCGCCAGCCACGCCATCACCGCCTGCACGCGCGGTGCGAGCTGGCGCCGGTGCGGCAGCATCAGCGACACCGGCATGGACGGCGCGCGGTACGCCGGCAGCACGTCGACGAGCGCGCCGCCGGCCACCAGCGCGTCGGTGCCGAGCGCGGGTGCCTGGATCAGCCCCAGGCCCGCCAGCGCCGCGGCCTGGTACGCGTCGGTGCCGTTGACGGTGACCTGCGCACGCATCGGCCGCGTGCGACGCTGGCCCTGGTCGTCGACGTACTCCCATGCGGCGCCCTGCGGATGCAGCGACGGCATGTAGTGGACGACGCGATGGCCGGCCAGGTCCGCGAGCGTGCGGGGCGTGCCGTGCGCGCGCAGGTAGGCCGGGCTCGCGACGTTGCGCATCGGCAGGAAGCCCAGCGGCCGCGCGACCAGGTCGGAGTTGGCCAGCGCGCCGACGCGCAGCACGCAGTCGAAACCCTCGTGCACGAGGTCGACCAGGCGGTCGGTGGTGCTGATGCCGATCTCCAGCTGCGGATGCGCGGCCAGGAACTCGGGCAGCCGCGGCAGCACGAGATCGCGCGCGATGCGCGTGGGCAGGTCGATGCGCAGGCGTCCGGTCAGGCCGGTGGACGCGGGGCGGAACATCGCTTCGAGCTGCTCGGCTTCGGTCAGCAGCTCCTTGCAGCGGTCGAGGAAGCGCTCGCCATCGGGCGTCAGGCGCACGCGGCGCGTCGTGCGTTGCAGCAGGCGCGTGCCGACCTGGGCCTCGAGCTGCTGCACCGCCGTCGACACGCGTCCCTTGGCCAGGCCCAGCTGTTCGGCGGCGCGGCTGAAGCTGGCGAGCTCGGCCACGGTGGCGAAGATGCGCAGTTCGTGCAGGTCCATTGCTCTGGATTGTTCCGTGGGACGGAACAGTGTGGCCGTCGATGCGGACTTTATCCGTGATGGAGGAATTCCCAAAATCGACTCATCGACCATCCCACTCCAAGGAGCCCGCCATGACCACGAACCCCTCCCGCATCGCCCTCGTCACCGGCGGCAGCCGCGGCCTCGGCCGCAGCGCCGTGCTCAAGCTCGCCGAACGCGGCGTCGACGCGATCCTCACGTACAAGACCAACGAGGCCGAGGCGCACGCCGTGGTGCGCGACGTGCAGGCGCTGGGCCGCCAGGCCGTCGCCCTGCAGCTCGATGCCGGCGACAGCAAGTCCTTCGCCGCGTTCGCCGAGCGCGTGAAGGCCGCGCTGGCCGCGACCTGGCAGCGACCCGACTTCGACTACCTGGTCAACAACGCCGGCATGGGTGTCGACCACGCGAGCGTGGCCGAGACGACCGAGGCGCAGTTCGACCTGCTGATGAACGTCCACCTCAAGGGCACGTTCTTCCTGACGCAGAAACTGCTGCCGCTGGTCAAGGACGGCGGCCGCATCGTCAACACCTCCAGCGGCCTGGCGCGCTTCACGCTGTCGGGCTACGCGGCCTACGCCGTGATGAAGGGCGGCGTGGAGGTGCTGACGCGCTACCTGGCCAAGGAGCTCGGCGCGCGCGGCATCGCGGTCAACACGATCGCCCCGGGCGCCATCGCCACCGACTTCGGCGGCGGCCGCGTGCGCGACAACGCGCAGCTCAACGCGTTCGTCGCGTCGCAGACCGCGCTCGGCCGCGCGGGGCTGCCCGACGACATCGGCAATGCCGTCGCCGCGCTGCTGACCGAGCCCAACGGCTGGATCAACGCGCAGCGCATCGAGGTGTCCGGCGGCATGTTCATCTGAACACGCCTTGGCGTGCGACGACGCGGGCCCGGCGCCCGCGCCGCAGCGCTCAGTGCGGGCGCACGCGGCCGTGCTCGCCCATCTTCGGCGTCTTGCCCGAGAGCGCGGCCTCGGCCTGCCTGTACAGCTGCACCAGCTTGTTCTCCTTCACGTCCCACCAGTCCGCGTGCTCGATGCGCACGCGCACGAGCGCGAGGTCGGGGTCGTCCACGCCGCCCTTGAACCAGGCCTGCGCCGCCTTGTTCCACAGCGCCTGCTTCTTGATCGGGTCCTCGACGACCTCGGCGATGCCCGACACCGAGACGTAGGTGTCCGCGCCCGGGTCGGCGTACGACACGTTGACCTGGTCGTCGCCCTCGAACTCGGCCACCGGGTCGCCCGAGCGCGACATGAAGAACCACAGCGAGTCGTCGTCGACGTGCTTGTTCAGCGTGGTCATCGGCCGCGAATGCAGGTGGCCGCCATTAGGCCTGTGCGTGGTGAACATCGCGAACTTGATGTCCTTGATCAGCTCGGAGAGCTTCTCCTGGCCGTGCGAGGTCGGGTCGTGCGTTTCATGCATGGGATGATCTCCAGTCGTGACGTCCTTGCCCCGCAGCGGCAAGGCTCACGCCCACCCGACCATGCCTGCCCCGCCTCGACGCCCGCTCTGCGACCGCTGCGAACTGCCCCTGCGCACCTGCGTGTGCGCGCTCGTCGCCCATGTGGCCAACGAGATCGACGTGCTCGTGCTGCAGCATCCCGACGAGGCGCGCGAGGCCAAGAACAGCGCGCGGCTGCTGCAGCTGAGCCTGGCGCGCTGCCGCGTCGTCGTCGGCGAGGTCTTCGAGCCTGCGGCGCTGCTGCAATTGCTCGACGGTGATGTATCCGGCAGCGCGCTGCTTTACCCGCCTGACACCCATCGGGGCCCGCAAGTCCCCAATTCCTGGGGCCTGGCGGCCCGGCCGGCGCGGCTCGTGGTGCTCGATGGCACGTGGCGCAAGAGCGCCGGGATGCTCGGTGCGAACGCTTTGCTGCAGTCCTTGCCGAGATGGCCGCTCCATCCGGCCGCACCGGCGCGCTACGGCGCGTTGCGCAAGGCGCCGCGGCCGTCGCAGCTCAGCACGCTGGAGGCGACCTGCGCGGCGCTGGCCGACATGGAGGCCGCCCCCGCGCGCTACGCGCCGCTGCTGGACGCGTTCGATCGTTTCGTCGCGGCCGGCGCCGCCCGCGCAGGCCGGAGATCGACCCCGGAATGAAGATCGCCGCCGTGCCGGACGGACACGGCGGCGATCGCTCCGCGCTCCCGGCGAGGCCGGGAGCCCGGGTCACCAGGTCGCGCGGCCTCAGTTGCGGTCGTGGCGGGGAGCCGGCGTCGTGTCGGTCGACGACGAGTTGTCGGTCGTGGTCGACGAGGTGGACGAGTTCGACGACGAGGTGTCGCTCGTGGCCGGCATCGCGGCGGGCGCGGCGCTGGTCGAGTCGTTCGTCGTCGTCGTGGTCGTGCTCGACGTGCTGCTCGGCGCGGTGCTGTTGAGCGTGCTCGACGGATCGGTCGTCGTGGTGGTCGTGCTGCTCGGCGCCGCGGTCGTGTCGGCCGGCTGGGTCTGGGTCGTCGTGGTCGTGGTGGTCGACGAGTCGTTCGTCTGCGCGACGGCCAGCCCAATCGCGGCCAGCAGGCCCGTGGCGGCGGCGAGGACGGACAACTTCTTCTGATAGCTTTGCATGAGGGGTCTCCAGGTTGGGTGTGTTGCGGATCGGCAGCGCCGAGCCTTCTGGCGGAGAGGGTTGCAGCAAGTGCGGTGCCGCATCTGTAAGGAAAC
>DATCRO010000724.1:0-2979 GCA_036569025.1 Burkholderiaceae bacterium | reverse complement strand
GCGAACGCGGCGGATGCGCCGGCAAACCGGGGCGGACGGGGCATTGCCGAGGTCCCGCCCGCGCGACGGCGCGTCCTCGACGGCGCGCCGGACCGGGGATTCCCTATGAGAAACTCGGGCCGACACCGACACGCCGGCGCCTCCCCCGGAGGCCGCCCCCATTCCTCCTTCGCCACAGGAACCCCGGCCGTGAAGCCGATCGCCAAGTCCAGCAAGCTCGCCAACATCGGCTACGACATCCGCGGCCCGGTCCTCGACAAGGCCCGGCAGATGGAGGACGAGGGCCAGAAGATCATCAAGCTGAACATCGGCAACGTGGCCGCGTTCGGCCTCGAGCCGCCCGACGAGATCGTGCAGGACATGATCCGCAACCTGGCCAGCGCCGCGGCCTACACCGATTCCAAGGGTCTGTTCGCGCCGCGCAAGTCGGTGGTGCACTACACGCAGGAAAAAGGCGTCGCCGGCGTGACGGTGGACGACGTCTACCTGGGCAACGGCGCCTCCGAGCTCATCTCGTTCAGCATGAACGCGCTGCTCGACTCGGGCGACGAGGTGCTGATCCCGTCGCCGGACTACCCGCTGTACACGGCCGTGGTCGGCCTGTCGGGCGGCACGCCGGTGCACTACGTCTGCGACGAGCAGTCGGGCTGGCTGCCCGACCTGGGCGACATCCGCCGCAAGGTGACGCCGCGCACCAAGGCGATCGTGATCATCAACCCGAACAACCCGACTGGCGCGCTGTACCCCGTGAGCGTGCTGGAGGACATCGTCGAGATCGCGCGCCAGAACGAGCTGATCATCTTCGCCGACGAGATCTACGACAAGACGCTGTACGACGGCGAGGCGCACACCAGCATCGCGTCGCTGGCCGACGACGTGCTGTGCGTCACCTTCAACGGCCTGTCCAAGAACTACCGCTCGTGCGGCTACCGCGCGGGCTGGATGGTGGTCTCGGGCGCCAAGAAGCACGCCAGGGACTACATCGAGGGCCTGAACATGCTGGCCTCGATGCGCCTGTGCGCCAACACGCCGGGCCAGCTGGCGATCCAGACCGCGCTGGGTGGCTACCAGAGCATCAAGGACCTCGTGGCGCCGGGCGGGCGCCTCGCGCGCCAGCGCGACCTCGCCTACGACCTGCTCACGCAGATTCCGGGCGTGACGGTCGTCAAGCCCAAGGCCGCGCTGTACATGTTCCCGCGCCTGGACCCGAAGCTGTACCCGATCGCCGACGACCAGCAGTTCGCCTACGAGCTGCTGGCCGAGGAGAAGGTGCTGATCGTGCAGGGCACCGGCTTCAACTGGGGGCAGACGGACCACTTCCGCGTGGTGTTCCTGCCCAACGCGGACGACCTCACCGAGGCGGTGACGCGCATCGCGCGCTTCCTCGACGGCTACCGCAAGCGGCACGCCTGACCATGCGCCGCATCCTTTCCGCCATCGCCGTCGCGCTGGGCGTGCCGCTCGCGGCGCATGCGCAGTCGTTCGACAGCCAGGACTGGACGGTGACGTGCGACAACACGCGCACCTGCCGCGCCGCCGGCTACAGCGTCGAGGGCAGCGCGATGCCCGTGTCGCTGCTGATCGCGCGCGCGGCCGGACCCAACGCGCCGGTCTACGGCGAGCTGCAGCTGGGCGTGCTCGCCGCCGGCAGCGTGCATCCGTCCAGCGTCAGCCTGGCCGGCAATGGCAAGGCGGCCATCGCGATCCGCGTCGACCGCAACAACCACGCCGAGCTGGCGGCCAGTGCGCTGATCGCGATCCTGAAATCGTTGTCCGCGGGCGGCGACGTGATCTTCTCGTCGGGCAAGTCGACCTGGCGCCTGTCCGGCGCGGGCGCCGTCGAGGCGCTGCAGAAGATGGACGACGCGCAGGGCCGCTCCGGCGGCGGATCGGCGCTGATCCGCAAGGGCCCCGCGGGCGCGGGCGACGTCGCCTCGGCGATGGCGATCCCGCGCATGGACGCGGCCCGCATCCCGACCGCGCCGCAGCCCGATGACGCCGCGCTGGCCGTGCGCGTCCTGTCCGCGATCCAGAGCACGCCCGACTGCCCGCTGCTGGACGACGGGGCGTCGCAGTCGCAGGGGCGCCTGTGGCACCTGGATGCCAACCGCCTGCTGGTCACGCAGCCGTGCAAGGGCGCGGCCGGCGCCACGGCGCAGGGTTGGTGGCTCGCGAATCGCCGCCCGCCTTACGACGCGCGGCCCCTGACGTACGCCGGCGAGTTCGACGGCGTGGCGAGCATCACCGCCCGCGTGCCGGCCGGCAGCAGCGGCGACTGCGCCACGGCCCAGGGCTGGACGTGGACGGGTTACCGGTTCGAGCAGACCTATGCCGCCACCGGCGGCCTGTGCCGCGGCGTGAAGGCGGGCGGGGCCTGGGAGATTCCCAGCCTGGTCGCCGACGTGGTCCCCGCCAAATGAGCATGCAACACGAGGTGAAATGAAGATGAAAGCGATCCAGGTCGGCCTGCTGGGCATCGGGACCGTCGGTTCCGGCACGTACAACGTCCTCACGCGCAACCAGGAGGAGATCCGCCGCCGCGCGGGCCGCGCCATCGAGATCACGATGGTGGCCGACCTCGACGTCGCGCGCGCCAAGTCCATCGTCGGCGACCACGCGAAGGTGGTGGCCGACGGCCGCCAGATCATCGCCAACCCCGACATCGACATCGTCGTCGAGCTGATCGGCGGCTACGGCATCGCCAAGACGCTGGTGCTGGAGGCCATCGCCGCGGGCAAGCACGTGGTCACGGCCAACAAGGCGCTGCTGGCGGTGCATGGCAACGAGATCTTCGCCGCTGCGCGCGAGAAAGGCGTGATGGTGGCGTTCGAGGCCGCCGTGGCCGGCGGCATCCCCATCATCAAGGCGCTGCGCGAGGGCCTGACCGCCAACCGCATCGAGTGGATCGCCGGCATCATCAACGGCACCACCAACTTCATCCTGTCCGAGATGCGCGACAAGGGGCTCGACTTCGACGTC
>DATCRO010000723.1:0-3892 GCA_036569025.1 Burkholderiaceae bacterium | reverse complement strand
GGCTTGGACATCCACCTTCTCGCCCCGTGGCGTCGCGCTGCACTGGTGGCCACTGGCTGAGTCGTTCGACTGGACAGCGGAAGAGGATCGCAACAGCCCGCTGGTGCCGCCGCCCGCGATGGCCGCGATGATGGGGGCGATCCGTGACTGAGCCGACCGAGACGATCGCGCGCTTCGGCGCCGACGAGCGCCTGCTGGGCATCGTCACGCTGCCCGCGCAGCGCCGCGCCGACGCGCCCGCCTGCCTGCTGATGAACGCCGGCGTGGTGCACCGCATCGGGCCGCACCGCATCAACGTCAAGATCGCCCGGGCGCTGGCCGCGCTGGGCATGGCCAGCATCCGCATCGACCTGTCGGGCCTGGGCGACAGCCCGCCGGCCAGCGGCGGCATGCACTCCAGCACGCAGACCGTGATGGACCTGCAGGCCGCGATGGATCACCTGGAAAGCACGCTGGGCGTCCATCGCTTCATCGTGTTCGGGCTGTGCTCGGGCTCGGTCCACGCCTACTGGCTGGCGCAGAAGGATCCGCGCATCGCCGGCGTCGTCATGTTCGACAGCTACGTGTTCCCCACCTTCAAGACGCATGTGCTGCGCCGCTGGAGGCGCCTGCGCACGCAGTCCTGGGGCAGCCTCGCGCGCAAGCCGCTGGAGTGGCTGCGCCGCGGACCGCGGGTCAAGCCGCGCGCCGAAGGCGAGGAGTCGACCGATCCGCACATGAAGTACCCGACGCGCGCCGACTTCGCGCGCGTGATGAACGACCTGACCGGCCGCGGCATGTCGATCTACCTGTACTACTCGGCGAGCTTCCTCGAGAAGTTCAACTACCACGGCCAGATGCACGACCTGTTCGGCCGCGAGCCGTTCATGCAGCGCGTGCGCTACGACTACGAGACCGACATCGACCACACGGTCACCTCGCTGCACGCGCAGCGCAAGGTGCTGGCCAGCGTGGTCGACTGGGCTCAGTCGGTGGCGGCCGGCAGCAGCGGCAGCTCGACGTAGGACAGCGCGTCCGCGCCGTGCAGGACGCGGTTGCGGGCGACCACGACCTGCGTCTCGTGCAGGTTGTCGCGGCCCGTGCCGAGGTTGCGCTCCAGGCGCGGGAAGCTGCTGCTGGCGATGTCCAGCCGCAGGCGGTGGCCGGCCGGCAGCGTGTAGCCGATGCTGCGCATGTCGACCGTCAACGTGACCGGTTCCCCGGGCACCAGCAGCGTGGGCGTGGGCACGCCGGTGCGGTAGCGGGCGCGCAGTGCGCCTTCCTGGATGCTGGTCGCGCGGCCGTCGGGCCAGACGTCGACCAGCCGGGCCACCACGTCGGTGTCGACCGCCGACGACGAGAAGCGCAGCGTCGCCTTGAGCGGGCCTGCGATGCGCAGCGGCGTCGTGAGCGCCGGCGAGGTGTAGACCAGCACGTCATCGCGCCGCTCGACGTCCTTCTGGTCGGCCGGGCCCGGGTGGTCGGCCGGGTTGCCGGTGCAGCACATCGGACCGCCGCGCGAGGGCACGGGCGTGTCGGGGTCGTGGACGTAGTCGTCGTGCGCGGACTGCAGCGGCGCCGCCGGCGCGAGGACGCCGTCGCCCTTGGCGCCGTTGGCGTGGCCGCCGCTGTCCAGGTACCAGCGCTGCATCCTGGCCTGCGGCGGCGGCCAGCTCGAGGTGTCGAGCCAGCGGCCTTCGCCGATCTGGTACCAGCGGATCGCGGGCAGCGACGCGAGGCCGTCGCCGCGGTCGCGCAGCCAGTGGTCGAACCAGCGCTCGTACCACTCGCGCAGCGGCGCATCGGCGTGCGGGACGGCGATCTCGCCGAAGCGGTCGCTTTCGCCGGTCTCCTGCTCGTGGCAGTGCGTGCCGGCCGCGACGATCAGGTGGCGCTCGGGCGCGGGCTTGCCGTCGATCGGCAGGCGCTGCTGCGCGTCGAAGGCCAGCGTGTCGCCCACGGTCTGGTCGCCCCAGGTCGTGACCTCGAAGGTGGGCGCGGCGACGCGGTCGCCGTCGGCCAGGTAGCCGAGGTCGTGCCAGGCCGGGTCCGTCGGCGGCATGCGCATGAAGTCGTCGTAGCCGTTGGGCGCCGGGCGCTGGCGCCGGACGAGGTCGGCCACCGGCAGGCCGCGCACGGCGGACGCCACGTCGAACGGCGCGGCCGGCGGCGCGTGCGGATCCTTGGCGCCGTCGTCGACGAACCAGCCGAAGCCGCTCGCGAGCTGGAACACGCCGCCTTCCCACAGGCCGAAGTAGGCGTAGCGCCCCGCCGCGCTGCCGATCGCGCCGCCCGCGCCCTGCGGGATCATCGCGCGCAGCGCCGGGTGGTGGGTGCGCGCGAGGACGTACTGGGTCTCGCCCAGCGCGCTGCAGCCGACGGTGCCGACGCGTCCGTTCGACCACGGCTGGGCGACGATCCAGTCGAGCGTGGCCGCGCCGTCGGTCATGCCGGAGCGATACGGCACCAGCTCGCCCTCGGAGCCGTGGGTGCCGCGCAGGTCCTCCACGAGCACGGCGTAGCCGCGGCGCGCCCAGTATTCGGCCGAATTGAGCGCCTCGCCGTACTCGAGACGGCCATAGGGCAGGCGCACGAGGATGGTGGCGAGCTTCTCGTCATGACGGCGCGGCAGGTAGAGGCTGGCGCCCAGGTGTACTCCATCGGGCATGGGCAGCCGCAAGTCGCGCTCGACGCCGTAGCCGAAGCGCAGGCCGTTCAGCTGCACGAGGCGGTCAGGCGGGATGGCCGCCACGAGCGCGTGCCGCGCGGGCGGCAGCGCCAGGGCGACGACGCACGCGAGCGCGATGGCGGCCGCGACGATGGCGGCTCTTCGGCGCTGGGATGACGACACGGGACTCCTCCTTCCGCGACCCTGCGCGGCCCAGCGCGCAGTATCGCCGCAGGGGTGGCGTGAAAGGCTGCGCGCCCGCGTCGAGATTGCATGGCGCCGGGCGGGGCGCCGGGTCGACAATGTCGTGGCTGACTTCGCGTCCCCGCCATGTCGTTCGAACCGATCCGCCTGCATGTCCCGCCGCCGTTCGAGCTGTGGCTGGTGAGCCTCGCGTCGCCCGCCGGCGACGCCGACTTCGACCTCCTGGACGACGCCGAGCGCGCGCGCTCGGCGCGCTTCCATTTCGAGCGCGATCGCGGCCGCTACGCCGCCGCGCACGCGGGGCTGCGGCGCCTGCTCGCGCAGCGCACGGGGCGCGACGCGACGTCGCTGGCGATCGCCGCCGGCCCGTACGGCAAGCCGTATCTGGCCGACGCACCGCGCTGCGCCTTCAGCCTGAGCCATTGCGAGGACCTGGCGCTGGTGGCGCTGGCCGACGACGGCGAGATCGGCGTCGACCTCGAGCACGTGCGTCCGCTGTCCGACCTGGACGGCCTCGCCCGGCAGTGCCTGACGCTGCACGAGCGCCACGTCCTCGATGCCCTCGCGCCCGACGATCGCCACCTCGCGTTCCTGCGCCGCTGGACGCGCAAGGAAGCCTGCCTGAAGGCGCTGGGCACGGGCCTGCACATCGAGCCGTCGACCTTCTGCGTCGACGGCGGCGGCACGGACGAGCAGGTGTGCGTCCAGACCATTTCCGGTCCGCGCGACGTGCACATCCAGGACGTCGACGTGCGTCCCGGCTGGGTGGGCGCGCTCGCGCGCGTCGTGTGACTAGCCACTTATGGGGAATGCCACCGCGTTCAAGTTGAGCTAAGGTTTATGATGAGAAAAAAGGACAAGGCAGGCGCGCGGATGCTGCGACGCCCGCCGCCGGGGGGAGTGCGTTGAGCGGAACGCGAGGCCTCGGTGACACGGTTTCATGCGCCGCCTCCGGAAGCCCATCGTGAGCAATTGGCTCCAACGCCTTGCACCTCGGCCCGACGCCGCGCGCCGGCTGTTCTGCTTCCACCACGCCGGTGG
>DATCRO010000722.1:0-5598 GCA_036569025.1 Burkholderiaceae bacterium | reverse complement strand
GGGAACGCCTCCTCGGCCGTGAAGCTGAGCATCGGCGCCATCCAGCGCAGCATCGCGTGCGTGATGTGCCACAGCGCGGTCTGCGCCGACCGGCGCGCGAACGACTTGGGCGCCGTCGTGTACAGGCGGTCCTTGAGCACGTCCAGGTAGAACGCGCCCAGGTCCTCCGAGCAGTAGATCTGCAGCTTGGAGACGACGGGGTGGAACTCGTAGACCTGGAAGTGCTCCAGGATCTCGCCCTGCAGCTGCGCGGCCCGCGCCAGCGCATAGCGGTCGATCTCGAGCAGGTCGCCCAGCGGCACCGCGTCCGACTGCGGATCGAAGTCGCTCGTGTTGGCGAGCAGGAAGCGCAGCGTGTTGCGGATGCGGCGGTACGAGTCGACCACGCGGGCGAGGATCTTGTCGTCGCCGGCGATGTCGCCCGAATAGTCCGACGCGGCCACCCACAGCCGGATGATCTCGGCGCCCAGCTTGCTGCAGGTCTCCTGCGGATCGACGCCGTTCTTGAGCGACTTGCTCATCTTGCGGCCCTGGCTGTCCACCGTGAAGCCGTGCGTCAGCAGGCCCTTGTAGGGCGCGCGGCCGTACAGCGCGCAGGCGATCAGCAGCGACGAGTGGAACCAGCCGCGGTGCTGGTCGTGGCCTTCCAGGTACAGGTCGGCCTCGGGGCCCTGCGAGTGGAAGCCCGGATGCTCCGGCGTGCCGGCGTGCGTGCCGCGCAGCACGTGGAAGAACGTGGAGCCGGAGTCGAACCAGACCTCGAGGATGTCGGTGCTCTTGGTGTAGTTCGGCGCGTCGGCGGCGCCCACCATCTCCTCGACGGTGACGCGGCTCCAGGCCTCGATGCCGCCGCGCTCGACGATGTCGGCGGCCTGGTCGAGGATCTCCATCGTCTTCGGATGCAGCTCGCCCGTGTCCTTGTGCAGGAAGAACGGGATCGGCACGCCCCAGCTGCGCTGGCGCGAGATGCACCAGTCGGGGCGGCCCGAGATCATGTCGCGCAGCCGCGCCTTGCCGTTCTCGGGATAGAAGCTGGTCTGGTCGATCGCCTCGAGTGCGAGCTGGCGCAGCGTGGCCGGCGCCTTGTCCTTGGTGAAGACGCCCTGGCCCTCGTCCATGCGCACGAACCACTGCGCCGCGGCGCGGTAGATCACCGGCGTCTTGTGGCGCCAGCAGTGCGGGTAGCTGTGGGTGATCTGCGAGGTCGCAAGCAGGCGGCCGGCGTCGCGCAGCGCGTCGACGATGGCCTGCTGCGCCTTCCAGATGAACTGGCCGCCGAACAGGGGCAGCTCCGGCGCGTACACGCCCGAGCCCTGCACCGGGTTCAGGATCTCGTCGATCTTCATGCCGTGGCTGACGCACGAGTTGAAGTCGTCGACGCCGTAGGCGGGCGACGAGTGGACGATGCCGGTGCCGTCGTCGGCCGTGGCGTAGTCGGCCAGGTAGATCGGCGACAGGCGGTCGTAGCCCTTGTCGACCTCCGCGAACGGATGGCGGAACTTGATCTCGTCCAGGTTCTGGCCGATCGTGGTGGCGACGACCTGGCCCGTGAGCCCGTAGCGCTCCATGCACTTGTCGACCAGCGCGGACGCGAGCAGCAGCAGGCCGCGCTCGGTGTCGACCAGGCTGTATTCCAGCTGCGGGTTCAGGTTCAGCGCCTGGTTGGCGGGGATCGTCCACGGCGTGGTCGTCCAGATCACGACGAAGGCGTCCTTGTCCAGCCTCGGCAGCTTGAACGCGGCGGCCAGTTTCTCGGGCTCGGCGCACTTGAAGCCGACGTCGATCGTGAAGCTCTTCTTGTCGGCGTACTCGATCTCGAACTCGGCCAGCGACGAGCCGCAGTCGAAGCACCAGTACACGGGCTTGAGGCCGCGATAGACGAAGCCGCGTTCGATCACGCGCTTGAACGCGCGCAGCTCGCCGGCCTCGTTGGCGAAGTCCATCGTGCGGTACGGATGCTCCCAGTCGCCGAGCACGCCCAGGCGCCTGAAGTCGGCCATCTGCTGGCCGATCTGCGCGGTGGCGTAGGCGCGGCTCCTGGCCTGCATGTCGTCGCGGCTGAGCTTGCGGCCGAATTCCTTCTCGATCGCGTTCTCGATCGGCAGGCCGTGGCAGTCCCAGCCCGGCGCGTACTGCGCGTCGAAGCCCATCAGCTGACGGGTCTTGACGATCATGTCCTTGAGCACCTTGTTGACGGCGTGCCCCATGTGGATCTGGCCGTTGGCGTACGGCGGGCCGTCGTGCAGCACGAACAGCGGCTTGCCGACGCGGGCGTCGCGCAGGCGCTTGTACAGGCCGTCCTTCTCCCACTGCGCGACCCAGCCCGGCTCGCGCTTGGGCAGGTCGCCGCGCATCGGGAACGGCGTGTCGGGCAGGTTGAGCGTCGCGCGGTAGTCGGGGGTGGTCTTGTCGGTGTCGGCGGTCATGGCGGGAGGCGCGTCAGGCGGCGACGCGCGAAGAGGCTGTGGCGTTGGAGGCCGGGGCCGTCAGCGGGACGGCGAAGGGTGCCGGATGACCGCGTCGCTCGGAACGCGTGCGGTCATTGGTGGGCTCAGGCCGAGGCGAGCCCGCCAATAATTCGGTCGCGCGTGGCCTGGCGCCGCGTGGCGGCGTGCCAGCGGCAGGTGGCGAGACGAAGGCTGGAAGGCAGCGACATGGCGTCCATTCTACCGGCGCTGGACCCGGCGCGCGGGCGCGGGCGCCGGGGCGCCCTCGCGCGTGACGCGGCGCGCGCGTGGGAGCGTGGGAACCGGCGCCGGGTGCTCGACCGGCGTCAGCGTCACGCTGGCCGCGTCCAGGCACTCGCCCTCGGCCCAGCTCGCCTCCATCTGGGCGCGCACGGCCAGCAGGTCCTTGCGTTGGGCACGCAGCGTCGCGAGCATCCGGTCGATCTCCACGAGGCGGGTGTCCAGGCGCTGCAGCAGGTCCTCGTGGATCTCGTCCCGGGTCTGCCCGGCGCGGGTGACGATGTTGGCGCGCAGCGCGTCCAGGGTGAAGCCGAGCGCCTGGGCGAGCTGGATGTAGCGCAGCCGCTCCACCGCCTCGGGCGAATAGCTGCGGTAGCCGTTGGCCGAGCGTTCGGCGGCGGGCAGCAGGCCGCTCTGCTCGTAGAAGCGGATCGCGGACGGTGCGAGGCCGGTGGCGGCGGCGAGTTCGCCGATCTTCATGGCGGGTTCCAGAAAGTGCTTGACCTTCAAGTTGACTTGAATCCTAGCATGGCGGCACTTCGCAAATTTCCAAGGCCTCGAAACCCATGAAATCGCCCGCTTCCCTGCCCCTGTCGACGCCGCTGCAGCTGCCCAACGGCGCGGTGATCCCCAACCGCGTGGCCAAGGCCTCGATGGAGGAGAACATGGCCGACGCCGGACAGGTGCCCGGGCCGGCGATCCGCGCGCTGTACGCCGCGTGGGCGGCCGGCGGCGCGGGCCTGATCCTGACCGGCAACGTGATGATCGACGGCCGCGCCATGACCGGCCCCGGCGGCATCGTGCTGGAGCGCGGCACGCCGCGCGAGCCCTTCGCCGCCTGGGCGCGTGACGCGCGTGCGCACGGCGCGCAGGTGTGGATGCAGATCAACCATCCGGGCCGCCAGGTGTTCGCCGCCATGAAGGGCGAAGCCTGGGCGCCGTCGGCGGTGGCGCTGGACCTGGGCAAGCACAGCGGCCTGTTCGCCGCGCCGCGCGAGATGACCGAGGCCGACATCGCCGAGGTCATCGGCCGCTTCGCCGACACCGCCCGCGCCGCCGAGGAGTCCGGGTTCACCGGCGTGCAGATCCACGCCGCGCACGGCTACCTGATCTCGCAGTTCCTGTCGCCGCTGGCCAACCGCCGCGCCGACCGCTGGGGCGGCTCGCTGGCCAATCGCGCGCGCCTGCTGCTGGAGGTGGTCAAGGCGGTGCGGGCCAAGGTGTCGCCGGGCTTCTGCGTGTCGGTCAAGCTGAACTCGGCCGACTTCCAGCGCGGCGGATTCTCGGAGAACGACGCGCGTCAGGTGCTGCTGTGGCTGAACGACCTGTCCGTCGACCTGGTGGAGCTGTCCGGCGGCAGCTACGAGGCGCCCGCCATGCAGGGCCGCGCCGCCGACGGCCGCACGCTGGCGCGCGAGGCCTACTTCCTGGAGTTCGCCAAGGATCTCGCTGCCGCCGCCACGATGCCCGTCATGACCACGGGCGGCATCCGCCGCCGCGCGGTCGCCGAGCAGGTGCTGGCCAGCGGCGTGGCGATGGTGGGCGTGGCGACCGCGCTGGCGCTGCGTCCGGACATGCCCAAGGCCTGGTTCGCGGGCAAGGATCTCGATGCGACGCCGGTGGCCGTCACCTGGAAGGACAAGGGCATGGCGGGGCTGGCGAACATGGCGCTGGTCAAGCGCCGCCTGCGCGCCGTCGCGGCGGGGCAGGGCGCCCCGCGCGCCTATTCGCCGCTGTTCACGCTGATCGCCGACCAGCTGCGCACGAAGGGGCTGGTCAGGCGCTACCGGGCCTGGGCTGGCCGCTGAGAGCCGTCCGGCGCGCTATCGAACTCCTCGGGGTCAGGTCTTGAATGTTGCGCGTTGAGCACCGCGCTGGGGGTCAGGTCTTGAATGTTGCACAGAGGACGCCTCGCCATGGAACGACGGCTCCTCGTGCAACATTCAAGACCTGACCCCGATGCCGATGCATTGCCGCGCAACATTCAAGACCTGACCCCAAGGCCAGACCCCAAGGCCACGCAAGGCCAAGCCGTCATCCGGCGCGCAGTCGCAGGATCCACTTGTGCGAACCAGGCCCTCGATCAGAGACCGAAGAAGTCCCGCGCCGCGATGACATCCGCCGCGATGCCCGCCTGCAGCGCGTCGAGCGAGTCGTACTTGCGCTCCTCGTGCAGCCACTTGACCAGCTCGACGTTGATCAGCCTGCCGTAGGCCGCCTCCCGGCCCAGCGGGTCGGGCCAGGCCAGGCAGTGCGTCTCCAGCAGCACGCGGCCCGCCTTCTCGATGGTGGGCCGCACGCCCAGGCTGGAGACGGCCGGCAGCGGCTCGGGCGTCAGGCCGTGCACGCGCGAGACGAAGATGCCCGATGCCGCGGGCCTGGCTTCGGGCATGCGCAGGTTGAGCGTGCGAAAGCCGTCGCCGGCGCCGCGCTTCGTGGCGCCGAGTTCGCGTCCGAGCTTGCTGCCATGGGCGACGCGTCCGCTGACCGAGTACGGCCGGCCCAGCAGCGACGCGGCCTTGGCCATGTCGCCGGCGGCCAGCGCCTCGCGCACCGCGGAGCTGGACACGCGCAGCCCGTGCACCTCGTACGACAGCATGCGCGCGACGTCGAAGCCGAGGCGGCTGCCGGCGGCGTCGAGCATCGCGTAGTCGCCCGCGCGCCTGGCGCCGAAGCGGAAGTCGTCGCCCACCAGCACGTAGCGCACCCCCAGGCCCTTGATCAGCACGTTGGCGATGAAGTCGTCGGGCGGCAGGCCGGCCAGGTGCTCGTCGAAACGCAGCAGGATGACGTGATCGATGCCGCAGCGCTCGAGCTCCACCACCTGGTCGCGCAGCGTGGAGATGCGCGCCGGCGCGAGCTCCGGCTTGCCGGCGCGGCGCGCGAAGAAGTCGCGCGGATGCGGCTCGAA
>DATCRO010000721.1:0-3409 GCA_036569025.1 Burkholderiaceae bacterium | reverse complement strand
CCCGCGGCCGCGGCCGCCGCTCGATCAGCGAGATCAACATGGTGCCGTTCATCGACGTCATGCTGGTGCTGCTGATCATCTTCATGGTCAGCGCGCCGCTGATCACCACCGGCGTCGTCGACCTGCCTTCGATGGGCCGCGCCAAGCAGCGCCCGCCGTCGGTCATCGAGGTGATCGTGGGCACCGACGAGCAGATCAGGATCCGCGTCGACAAGACCGACCCGCAGCCGACGACGCTCAAGGCGCTCGCCGCGCGCGTGGGCGAGCTGCAGAACGGGCGCGCCGACGTGCCCGTGATCATCGCGGGCGACAAGGCGGTGCGCTACGAGAGCATCGTCAAGGTGATGGACACCTTGCAGAAGGCGGGCGTCCAGCGCGTCGGCCTCGCCGTCAAGCAACTGGGCTGACCGGAGCGACATGACCGCCAGCGTCTTCGGCCGCCGCCCCGACGACCGTCCTCCGCGCGAGGAGGACTGGAGCACCGGCGTCACCATCTCGATCGTCGCCCATGCGACGCTGATCGGCGCGCTGGTGTGGGGCCTGCACTGGCGCAGCTCGACCCAGCCGACCGAGGCCTCGGCCGAGCTGTGGGCCGCCATTCCCGAGACGGCCGCGCCGCCGCCGGTCGAGACGCCGCCGCCCCCGCCGGCGCCCGCTCCCGTTCCGGCACCCGCGCCGGTGGAACCGCCGAAGCCGCCGGATATCGTCGTCGAGCAGATCAAGAAACCGCCGCCCAAGCCGACCCCGGCTCCGCCGCCGCCCAAGCCCGCGCCGCCGCCGCCCGCACCCAAGCCGGCACCGGCGCCGCCGCCGGAAAAGCTCGACGCCAAGACGCTGCAGAAGATGCGCGAGGAGAACCTCAAGCGCATGATGGGCCAGATGAACGCCCCGGTCGACGCGACCGGCACGGGCCAGCGCAACGCCGGGCCGTCGGCGAGCTATCTGGGCCGCATCGTGGCGCGGCTCAAGCCGAACGCGGTGGTGACCGATCCGATCCCGGGCAACCCGATCGTCGAGGTCGAGATCCGCTGCGCGCCGGACGGCACGATCCTGAGCCGGCGCATCACCAAGTCCAGCGGCAACAAGGCGTGGGACGACACCGTGGTGCGGGCCATCGACAAGACCGGCAAGCTGCCGGTCGACACCGACGGCAAGGCGCTCGACCGGATCCCCATCGCCTGGGGGCCTCAGGACTGAGCCGGGGCGAGCGGCCCTCGCCCGCGGATCGGCCGATCACTTCTTCGCGGGCGCCTTGGTCGAGCCGCCGAGCTTCTCGCACGTGCCCTTGGCGACGAACTTCCAGTCGCTGGCGTCGTTGTCGGCCTTGGCCTGGCCCGCGCACGAGTGCGTGCCGGTCGCGCAGTCGTTCTGGCCCGCCTTGACGTTGCCGTAGCACTTCTCCTTGGCCGCGGCCTTGTCGTCGGCCTGGGCGTGGCCGGCGGCGAGGGCGAGCGCGGAGGCGAGCGTCGAGGTGGCGATGAGGCGCTTGTTCATGGAGACGATCCTTGTGTCGGCGGGGCGGGCGCGGGCCCGCGGGATGCTCCGTTTGTACCTCGCGGCGGGGCGGAGGTTCAAGCTGTCGAGCGGCGGACGCCCGCGCCGCGTGGGCGTCTCGTCCAGAAGTCCCCACAGGCGGGGCGTTGCGGCGCCCTGCCCCGGCTCGCACAATCATCCGAGCCACGCGCCACCGCTCGTGATCCAACCAGGGAGTCCGTGCTTGTCCAGCGATCCGGCCGCCACCGTCTCCGCCCTCGAGGCCCAGCTGCTGGTCGATACGTTTCGGGGTATCGACCTGGGGACCGTCTGGCTGGACGAGGATGCGCGGATCGTGCTGGCCAACGACCACTTCGCCGGCTGGGCCGGCATCGATGCGGCGACGCTCGCCGGCCGCGCGATGGCCGACCTGTTCGCCGACTTCAACGGCACGCGCTGGGCCGAGATCGCCCACGCCGCCGACGGCGACGGCGCGCCGCCGCGCCTGACGCTCACCGCCCCCGGCGCGGCCCCGCGCGTGCTCGAGGTGCGCGCGCAGCGCGTCGCGCACGACGGCCGCGCGCTGGTCGCGCTGCTGCTGGTGCCCATCCCCGACCGCGTCGAGGCCGAGGCCATCGACGGGCTGCAGCGCGAGGTGCTGGAATCGATCGCGCTGGGCCGCCCGCTGCGCGCGGTGCTCGACCTGCTCTGCCGGCGCGTCGAGACGCTGGCGCCGGACGTCGCCTGCTCGGTGCTGCTGATCGAGAAGAACGGCACCGTCACGCCGATCGCCGGGCCCAGCCTGGCGCCGGCCTACGTCGATGCGCTGCACGGCGCGCCGATCGGGCCGCGCGCGGGCTCGTGCGGCACGGCGGCCTGGCGGCGCGAGGCGGTGGAGGTCACCGACATCGCCACCGACCCGCTGTGGGCCGACTACCGCGCGCTGCTGCCGCTGCTGGACAAGGCGGCGTGCTGGTCGACGCCCATCATCGCCGGCAACGGCGACGTCGTCGCCACCTTCGCGCTGTACTACCGCCGTCCCGGCTCGGCGCCGCCGTTCCATCGCCGCATGGTCGAGGCCTGCGTGCCCCTGTGCCGCGTCGCGCTGCAGCACGAGGCCAATCGTTCCGAGATCGAGCGCCTGGCCTACTTCGATCCGCTCACGGGCCTGCCCAACCGGCGCCTGTTCAGCGACCGCGCGCGCCAGACGCTGCAGATGGCGGTTCGCATCCAGGCACCGGGCGCGCTGCTGCTGTTCGACATCGACCGCTTCAAGACCACCAACGACTCGCTGGGCCACGGCGCCGGCGACGAGGTGCTGCGCGAGACCGCCAAGCGGCTGCAGTCCGAGATCGGCGACAGCGCCACCGTCGCGCGCCTCGGAGGCGACGAGTTCGCGGCGATGCTGCCGCGCTGCAGCCCGGTCGAGGCGATGCACGCCGCCGAGCGGTTGCGCGAGGCGCTGGCCGCGCCGCTGCGCATCTCGGGCATGCAGATCGAGGTGTCCACCAGCATCGGCATCGCGCTGTTCCCGCAGGACGGCAGCGAGCTGGAGGGGCTGGTCAAGAACGCCGAGATGGCCATGTACGAGGTCAAGCGCGGCGGGCGCGGCGCCTCGCGCTTCTTCACGAGCATGATGAACGACGTGGTCGCGCAGCGCATGCAGATGGAGAGCGCGCTGCGGCAGGCGCTGGCCGCGCGCGGGCTGGCGCTGCACTACCAGCCCAAGATGCACCTGGACGGCAGCGGCTGCGCCGGCGTCGAGGCGCTGGCGCGTTGGCGCGATCCGGTGCTCGGCGACGTCCCGCCCGACCGCTTCATCGCGCTGGCCGAGGAATGCGGCCTGATCGGCGCGATCGACGCGTGGGTGCTGGAGACGGCCTGCGCGCAGCTGGCCGCCTGGCAGCGCGACGACGTGCCGGTGCCCAGCATCTCG
>DATCRO010000720.1:0-7290 GCA_036569025.1 Burkholderiaceae bacterium | reverse complement strand
GTGCACGTTCGGTGCCAGGTCTCGCATGTCGCACGGCTGCCGTATCGGCAATCGCCGTTGTCCGAGCGTGCAACATGCAAGGCCAGGCACCTCGGCAGCGCCCGTGCGCAGGGCCTGTCGCATGCCCCTGGTTCGCGTCAGGTGGCGAGCGCCGCGCCGGCCTGGCGGCGTTTCGTCGCCCCCGCCACCGCCGCGAACACGACGATGCCCACGACCCCGGTCGCCGCTTCCGTCCACAGCATGCCGTTCGTCCCGAACCGGCCCTGCGCCCAGCCGTCGACGAAGGTCATCAGCATGATGGGCGAGTTCGACACGGCCGACAGGAAGCTGAACTTGGTGGCGGCGGCCGTCTTGCCGATGGCCTCCAGCACCACCGCGCAGTACGCGGCGTAGCACAGGCCCACGACGAACGCGTAGGCCGAGGTCCAGAAGATGTACTGGCCGGACGTGCGCGGGCACAGCGCCATGCCCGCCGCGACGACGCACAGCAGGAAGCCGAACAGGCAGTAGGCGGTCTTGCGGTCCATGCGGTCGCACAGCCAGCCGCCCGCGAGGCAGCCCGCCGCGGAGATCAGGCCGCTCATCGCTCCGGTGACGAAGGCGACGACGCCGGCCGACGCGTGCCACTCGTCGGCGATCGGCGACCACAGGTTCTGCGCCGCTCCGCTGCCGATGGGTAGCAGGCAGATCATCAGCGCCAGGATGCCCACGCGCGAGCGCAGCAGCTCCCACAGGTCGGTGCCGATCGCGCGCAGGTTGGCGGCGACGCCCTTGTGGCCGGCGGCCTCGACGTGGCCTTCGACCTTCAGCAGGGGCCTGGCGTCGTCGACCCACGCCAGCGCGACGCAGCACAGCGCGCACAGCAGGCCCAGCAGGGCTCCCGAGGCCGCGCTGCTGAAGCCGGCGCTCTCGATCAGCCACAGGCTCAGGCCGCCGCCCAGCCCCTGGCCGCCCAGGTTGCCCGCCATCGACCAGCCCCCGGCGCGGCCGCGCTGGTCGTCGGGCACGGTGGCCGCCATCAGGCTCTCGACGGCCATCGCCAGCAGCGTGGACATGAAGTTGCTGATCGTCAGCCACGCGCTGACCGCCACCAGCGACGGGTGCTCGCCCATCGCCGCCTTGCCCGCCAGCCAGAAGCCCAGGCTGCTGACGAGCGTCGAGCCGACGTACCAGGTCTTGCGCGTGAGCAGGGTGTCGACGAGCGGGGCCCACAGCCACTTGAGCAGCAGGCAGATGTAGCTCAGGCCGACGACGATGGCGATGTCGGAGGTGTCGATGCCCTTCTTCTTGAGCTCGTAGGCGAGCGCCACGGTGAGGAAGCCCGGCACCGCGCCGAACGGGATGAACAGCACGAGGAACAGGAACGGGTGCGCCGCGTGGCGGGGCGTGCTGGCTTCATGGGCCTGGGCCATGGGGGCTTTCGAGCGGTCGACGCGCGATTGTCCCCGCGCCACTGCCGCGCGAGCCCCCGGGATAGCGAGCGGGCCCGCGGCCGCCGACGCATACCGCGTTCGGGCGATGCCGGTGCAACACGACGATGCGCGGGACAACAGCTTGGCCCGCGCGGCCAGTGTGCGCGGGCGGCGACAGGGACAGCATCACGCCGTGGCCTCACGAGGGCCGCCAGCCGATGCGCCGACGTCCGCGGATGTGCAAAGCAGCCCCGATGTCGACGGCCCATGGGAGCGCCGGCGGGTCCTGCCCGGTGTCTCTCGCCATCAAAACAAACCCGGAGACATCATGAAGACGACTCGTGCCCACAGGCATGCGGCTGCCGCATGCGCGTTCCTCTCGCTCGCTTGCGCGGCGCTGCCCGCGCTGGCCGCCAACAACAACCCCGTGATCCTCGTGCACGGCTTTGCCGGCTTCGGCCGCACCGAGCTGCTGGGCTACAAGTACTGGGGTGGCCTGAACGACCTGCAGGAGCAATTGAAGGCGAGGTACCCGGACCAGCTCGTGGCCACCGCGGTGGTCGGCCCGTTCAGCTCGAACTGGGATCGCGCCGTCGAACTGTTCTACCAGATCAAGGGCGGCTGCGTGGACTACGGCGCGCTGCATGCGTCGGCCAACGGCCACTACCAGCGCCCCGAGAGCTACTACCACAACGGCCGCACCTGCTATCCCGGCCTGTACC
The DNA here is from genome assembly GCA_036569025.1 of Burkholderiaceae bacterium. Lineage (GTDB taxonomy): Bacteria > Pseudomonadota > Gammaproteobacteria > Burkholderiales > Burkholderiaceae_C > Scleromatobacter. Next base: position 5,156 of record DATCRO010000720.1, on the reverse strand, counting down.
CCGCGTGGGACGCCAGCCACCCGGTGCACCTGATCTCGCACAGCATGGGCGGGCAGACCTCGCGCATGCTGGTGCAGATGCTCGCGGCCAACGGCGCGCCGAGCAACCCGTCGCTGTTCCCGTACGCGGTCAACGCGAACTGGATCAGGAGCGTCACGACGATCGCCACCCCCAACGACGGCACCACGCTGGCCTACCGCATCACGGACTGGGTGCCGTTCGTGCAGCAGCTGGTCACCGGCATCGCCAACTTCACGGGCGCGACCGGCGGCAACCTCGTCTACGACTTCAAGCTCGATCAATGGGGCGTGGGCGCGCAGGCCCCGGGCGAGAGCTTCAGCGCCTACGTCAACCGCGTGACGAGCAGCCCGCTGTGGAACTCGGGCGTCAAGGACCTGTCGCCGTACGACCTCTCGCCCGCGGGGGCGATGGCCGAGAACGACTGGGTCAAGGACCAGCCCAACGTCACCTACTTCTCGTGGGTGACCAACTCGAGCTACAGCGGCCTGCTCACCGGCTGGTCCTATCCGGACCTCGACACCAACGCGCTGATCGCTGCATTCGCCGGCCCCGGTTTCATGGGCAACTACTACCGCGACTCGCGCCCGATGCCGCCGGTCGACGACAGCACGTGGTTCCCGAGCGACGCGGTCGTCAACACGGTCGCCCAGAAGGCACCGACCTGGGCGATGAACTCGTCGGGCGTCGTCTACAAGCGTTCGGTGGTGGTGCGCGACATCAGCGGCGGCGGCACGCCGCAGGCCGGCGCGTGGAACTACAAGGGCACGCTGGGCGGCTTCGACCACCTCGACGCCGTGGGCTGGACGCTGTTCTGGGACAGCCTGTCCTGGTACAGGGCGCGCGTGGACGAGTTGCGGGCGCTTTGAGCCGGGCGGGCCGCACGTTTCGACGGGCGACAATGCCCGCATGACCATCGGCCCGCAACGCATCGTCTGCCTCACCGAAGAGACCACCGAGTGGCTCTACCTGCTCGGCGAGGAGCGCCGCATCGTCGGCATCTCCGGCTACACGGTGCGGCCGCGGCGGGCGCGCGACGAGAAGCCGCGCGTGTCGGCCTTCCTCGACGGCAAGATCGACAAGATCGTCGCGCTCGAGCCCGACCTCGTCATCGGCTTTTCCGACATGCAGGCCGCGCTCGCCGACAAGCTGATCCGCGCCGGCCTGAACGTGTTCATCACGAACCAGCGCAGCGTGGCGGAGATCTTCGCGACGCTGCGGCTGGTCGCGGGGCTCGTGCAGGCCGGCGACCGCGCCGAGGCGTGGATCGCCGCCTGCCAGGCCCGCCATGCGGCGATCGCGGCGGCGTCGGCGTCGTGGCCGCGGCGCCCGCGCGTCTACTTCGAGGAATGGGACGATCCGATGATCAGCGCGATCCGCTGGGTGTCGGAGCTCGTCGCCGTAGCCGGTGGCATCGACGTGTTCGAGGAGCTGGGCCGGCACGCCGGCGGCAAGGACCGCATCGTCCACGATCCTGCCGAGCCGCCGCGCCGCGCGCCCGACCTCATCGTCGGCAGCTGGTGCGGCAAGAAGTTTCGCGGCGCCAACGTGGCGGCGCGCCCGGGCTGGCAGGACGTGCCGGCCGTGGCCAACGGCGAGCTGCACGAGATCAAGTCCTGCGACATCCTGCAACCCGGCCCGGCCGCGCTGACCGACGGCGTCGAGCAGTTGCATCGCCTGTGCGCGGCCTGGGCGGCGAAGCAGGGCGGCTGAGCGCCCGCGAGCCGTTCAGTGCTTGCCCACCGCCTGCGCGCCGCGCATCAGCGTCGCGTGCAGGTCGCCGATCAGCTCGGTGTGCTTGATCATCGATTCCACGAGGCCGGCGACGAGCGCCAGTTCGGCCACCGTCGTCCAGCCGGGACGATGGATGATGGGGATCAGCTCGCCGACCTGCTGCGAGTGGCCGACGAGGCTGGCGAGCTTGTCGCCCAGCATGTTGAGGCGGCCTTCGAGGGCCTTGATCTGCGTGTCGTGCGGGTTGGCGTGGGCCATGGCGTCTCCTGCGGTGATAGGTGCTGGTGGGATGTGCGACGCCCCGGGCATCGCTCGAACCAGTCTAGGCAGGCGCTGTCGCTCCGCACTCCCCCGGGCTAGGGAACGCGACGGAACTAGGGGCGGCCCGGCGGCGCGGTCGCGTGCTCATCGCTTCAGATCCGCGCAAGTTCGGCGATGCCTTTCCGACAGCGTCGTCACGCCCCGGTCATCTCGCGTCGCGAGATTGCCGGGGCGGCGACTCGCATCGCCGCGTCCCCCGAACCAACCCATCGAGACACCATGAAGACAGTCCTTCTCGGCGCGGCGCTGCTGTCCGGCGCCACCGTCGCCCTGGCCGACGACCATCGTCACGCCATCGAGCATGTGCTCATCATCAGCGTCGACGGCATGCACGCGCAGGACCTGGCGCGCTGCCTCGCGGACAGGACCTGCCCGCACATCGCCTCGCTCGCGCGTCACGGCGTGACCTACGCCAACGCGTTCACGCCCGGCCTGTCGGACTCGGTGCCGGGCCTGGCCGCCCTGGTGACCGGCGGCGGTCCGCGCTCCACGGGCCTGTTCTACGACGACGTCTACGACCGCACGCTGTATGCCGGCACCGACACGCAGTGCGCGGGCAAGCCGGGCGTGGAAGTGCTGCTGCAGGAGCAGGTGGGCATCGACGCGATGAACGGCGGCGCGCTGTCGCACCTCGATGGCGGTGGTGCGTTCAACCCGCAGCAGATCCCGCGGCGCAAGGTCGGCAGCCAGTGCGTGCCGGTGTACCCGCACGACTTCATCCAGGCGAACACGATCTTCGAGGTCGTCAAGCAGCACCTGCCGCGCGCGCACACCGCGTGGTCGGACAAGCACGCCTGGGGCACCGACTGGGTCAACGGTCCGTCGGGCCGGGGCGTGGACGACCTGGCGCGCACCGAGATCAACTCGATCGACGGCCCCGCCGGCAACGACTTCACCGGCTCGTATGACGGCGTCGCGCCGGCCTACCTGCACACGGAGGCCTTCGACGGGATCCATGTCGACAACATCCTCCACCAGATCGACGGCAAGGATTCGACCGGCGCCGTCGCGATGCCCGTCCCGACGATCTTCGGCACCAACTTCCAGACGCTCAGCGTCGCGCAGAAGGCGCCCCATGCCGCCGGCGGCGGCTACGCCGACGCGGCCTTCACGCCGAACCCGTTCGTCAGGGACGCGATGGGCTGGGTGGACGGCGCGATCGGAAGGATCGAGGGCGAGCTCGCCGCGCGCCGTCTCGCCGACTCGACGCTGGTGGTGCTGACCGCCAAGCATGGCCAGTCGCCCGCCGACCATGCGCGCCTGATGAAGATCGGCCACGCGGTCGGCGCGACGCTGGGGAGCTACGCCGGCGGCGGCAGCGATCCGGTCACCGGCAACAACGCGGGCAACGGCCAGGTCACCGACGACGACGTCGCGTTCGTCTGGCTGAACGACCAGGCGCAGCGCGAGACGGTCAAGGCGCTGCTGCAGGCGTCGACGGCCTGCCCGGTCGTGAGCCCCGTCAACCACACGGTGGCCGCGGTGGCGCCGAAGATCTGCGCCGACAACGGCGGCGCCGTCCTCGACCTGGCCGCCATGCCCTGGAAGTTCGGCGACCCCGCCGGCGGCCGCACGCCCGACTTCATGATCCAGCCGAACCCGGGCGTGATCTACACCACGAGCCAGGCCAAGGACCAGGAGCACGGCGGCTTCGCGCCGGACGACGGGCATGTCGCGCTGCTGGTCTCGCATCCGTCGTTCGAGGCGCGGACGGTGGAGCGCCGCGTGCAGACGACCCAGGTCGCGCCGACCGTGATCCGTGCCCTCGGCCTCGACCCGCGCCTGCTGCTGGCCGTGCGCAAGGAAGGCACGCGCGTGCTGCCGCATGCGCTGCAGGACGAGCGCGACGACGACAACTGAGCCCGCCGCGGCCCCGCGCGCGGGGCCGCGTGACGCGCGCGATGTCCGCAAGCGTCCGCGGATCGTCCCTGTGCGGCCTGGTGTTCGAGCGGCGCCGGGGCGAGACTGCGGTTCCCGACCAAGGAAACGCCATGCTGCTGCTCAAGCCCGGCTGCGAATGCTGCGACGTCGACCTGCCGCCCGACTCGATGGATGCGCGCATCTGCTCGTTCGAATGCACGTTCTGCGCGCCGTGCGCGGCCAAGCTGGGACGCTGCCCCAACTGCGGCGGAGAACTGCTGCGGCGACCGATCCGGCCGGCCGGCAAGCTGGCCGCGAATCCGGCATCGACGACGCGCGTGCACAAGCCCGCGGGCTGCGCGTCCGCCTGAGAAAAGGGCGGCGCCGGGCGGCCTGACACCGCCGGACGCCGCCCGTCTGCCGGACCAGGTCAGCGCTGCGGCCGGCTCGCGCCTTCCTCGTTCGGGCGGGCGCGCTCGCCGCGTTCCTGCGGCGGGTGCTGCTGCTCCCCGCGCTGGGCCTGCGCCCGCTGCGCCTGTTCCTGCTGGGTGCGTTGCTGCTCGGCGTGCTGGGCCTGCTCCTGTTGCGCGCGCTGTTGCTCGGCCCGTTGCGCCTGCTCCTGCTGCGAGCGTTGCTGCGCCTGTTGCTGCGAGCGCTGCTGGGCCTCCTGCTGGGCACGCTGCTGCTCGGCGCGCTGCGCCTGCTCCCGCTGCGCGCGCTGTTGCTCGGCCCGTTGCGCCTGCTCCTGCTGCGCGCGTTGCTGCGCCTGCTGCTGCGAGCGCTGCTGGGCCTGCTCCTGCTGCGCCTTCTGCTGCTGCTCCTGCTGCGCCCGCATCTGATCGGCGCGCTGGGCCTGCTCCTGCGCGGCCTTCTGTTGCGCCTGTTCCTGCTGGGCCTTCTGCTGGGCCTGCGACTGCTGCGCGCGCATCTGGTCCGCACGCTGGGCCTGCTCCTGCGCGGCCTTCTGCTGCGCCTGCTCCTGCTGGGCCCTCTGCTGCTGCGACTGCGCCTGCTGCGCCCGCATCTGGTCGGCGCGCTGGGCCTGTTCCTGCACCGCGCGCTGCTGCGCCTGATCCTGCGCCGCGCGCGGGTTGGACTGCGGCGCCGGACGGGCGCCCTGCGGGCCGGCGGCGGTGGGCGGCAGGTGCTGCAGGTCGACGTCCTTGCCGCCGGCACGCGCCTGGCGGGCCTCGGTGGGCGTCACGGGGGCATGGGCCATCTGG
>DATCRO010000719.1:0-4704 GCA_036569025.1 Burkholderiaceae bacterium | reverse complement strand
GCCCACCTCCGCCGGGCCGAACGCCATGCCCTTGAGCAGGAAGGGCGTCAGCAGCGACAGCTGGAACGCGTCGGTGAGCTTGTAGAACACGATGAACGCCAGGAAGATCCAGGCGCGCGGCTGGCTGAAGTACGAGTCCAGGCCCGCCAGCAGCGTCTGGAAATTCGCGCGCCGCGCCGCCAGGCCGGCCAGCGGCAGCGTCACCGCCAGGCCCAGCACCAGTGCGAGCAGGTCGATCCACTTGGCCTGCAGCGAGCCTCGCGCCACGTCGTGGCCGAACCAGGGCGACAGCAGCGCGCCGGCGATGGGGCCGCCGAAGCGCTGGGTCAGCCAGACGCCCGCGGCCGCCGCAGCGACCACCGCGAGGAAGCCGGCGAGATCCTGGCGGATCGGCCCGCGCGACGCGTCACGCAAGCGCGCGGGCGGCTGCGCGACGCGCGGCAACGCCAGCGCGGTCGCCACCGCCAGCACCGCCATGATCACCCCCATCAGCCGGTAGACCGCCGGCCAGGTCATGCCGATACCGTCCACCGTATCGGTCCACATCAGCGCGACGCCGCCCGACAGGATCATCGCGATGCGGTAGCCCATCACGAACAGGGACGAGCCGAAGCCACGCTCGCGCGGCGGCAGCACGTCCACGCGCCAGGCGTCGACCACGATGTCCTGCGACGCGCTGAGGAAGGCGGTGAGCACCCCCAGGGCGGAGAACAGCGGCAGCGACAGCTTCGGGTCGACGTCGGCCAGCGCGAACAGCGCGAACGCCAGCAACGCCTGCGTGAGCACGATCCAGCCGCGGCGGCGTCCCAGCAGCGGCAAATCGACCCGATCGAGCAGCGGCGCCCACAGGAACTTGAACGTGTAGGGAATGCCGATCAGCGTCAGGAAGCCGATCGCCGCCAGGTCCAGGCCGTCCATCGTCAGCCAGGCCTGCATGGCCAGGCCGGTCAGCGCCAGCGGCAGCCCCGAGGCGAAGCCGAGCACGAGCACGGCGAGCCAGCGGTGGGCGACGGCCGCGGCGGACGCGCGGGGTTCGATGTCGGTCATCGGGGCATTGTCGCCGGCACGGCGGAACGGGTCGCACCCGCAGGGGTCTGGCGAGAGCGCGTCAATGGGCCACCGGCCGGCGCGACGTGTCGATGTCCATGAACCGCCAGAAGCCATTGACGAACGGGTTGGCCGGCCAGCCCTCGAGCCATGGCTGCGCCAGCACGAGGCGCACGCGATGCAGGTGCGTCTTGAGCGGCATCCAGGCGAGCAGCAGCTTCTGCGCCTGGACGATGGCGGCGCTGCGCTCGGGGCCGTCGGGCAGGTCCTTGATGCGGCGCCAGGCGGCGTTGTACTCGGGCAGGTCGAAGCGCGACCAGTTGCCCTCGCCCTTGTCGGGGCCGTACCCCAGCATCAGCAGGTCCTCGGGATCCGGCTCGTCGGACGAGGCGCCCAGCGTCCACATCTGCAGCTTGCCGGCGCGCGCCTGCTTCATCTGCTCGGGCCACGGGCGGCGGTCGAACACGATGCGGATGCCGATCGCCTCCATCTTCTTCTGCCACAGCTCGTTGAGTTGGCGTGCGTTGGAATCGGGTTGCGTGGCCATGTGCAGCACCAGCGCGCCGCCGCCGGGACGCTCGCGCCAGCCGTCGCCGTTGGCGTCGACGTAGCCATAGAGGTCGAGCAGCGCGCGGGCCCGCACCGGATCGTAGTCGTTCATCCCGCTGCGGTACCCCGGGTCGTATCCGGCCACCAGCGGCGCGACCAGCCCCTGCGCGGGGATCGCGAGCGGCTTGCGCAGCAGGCGGATCTCCTCGGCGTTGTCGTAGCCCAGGGAGATGGCGCGCCGCAGCGCCACGCGCTCGGGCGTGTAGCCGCCGACGACCGGGTCGTCCATGTTGAAGTACGTGTAGAGCACGTCGGGCTGCGCCACCTGGTGCAGGTGCATGCCGCGGCGCTCGAGGTTGGGCGCGAGGCGGCCGTCGGGCGCGGCGGTGGCGGCGAACTCGTAGGGCACGCGCGTGAAGTCGAACGCGCCGCCGACGTAGGCGAGCCACGACGGCTGGGGCTCCTCGATGATGGACACCTCGACGCGGTCGATCATCGGCTCGCGCCGGCCGTGCAGCCTGGCGGCGATCGCCTGGCCGTCGGCGTCGCCGGCGGCGGGCTGCTCGTCGTAGAACTCGTCGCGGAAGCGCGGGTTGCGCTCCAGCGCGATGAACGACGAGCGCCGCCACTGCACCAGCCGGTACGGGCCGGTGCCCACGGGGTGCTCCATGATCGCGTCGCCGTAGGTCTCGGCCACCTCGCGGGCGATCGCGCCGGCGTAGACCGTCTCGGCGAGCTTGAGCGGGAAGCGCGGGTTCGGGTGGCCGAAGCGGATGCGCAGCGTGTAGCGATCGAGCACGCGCAGGCCCTCGACCGGCGCGCTGTAGTCGAACGGCTGGCCGCGGTTCTGCGCGCGCTCGCGCAGCGCCTGCAGGCCCAGGATGTCGTCGCCGAGCAGGTCGGCGTAGGCCACGCTGTGCAGCGCCGGGTCGAAATGGCGCTTGAGCGTGTAGGCGTAGTCGTCGGCCGTCAGCTCGCGGGCGCGGCCGTGGAAGGCCGGGTCGTCGGCGAAAAAGATGCCGGGGCGGATCCTGAGCGTGAGCTCGCGGAAGTCGGGCGACATCTCCGGCAGCGCCGCGGCGGTGGCCACGCGCAGCTTGAGCGGACGCGCGAGCAGGTCGTAGCGCAGCGGCGGCTCGATGATGTTGTCGATGATCTCGCGCGAGTAGGCGTCGGGCACCTGCGCGGGGTCGAAGCCGGTCTCGGCCACCTCCATCGCGTAGCGCAGCACCTTCGGGGCCGGCGCCGGCAACGCCTGGCCGCCCGCGACGGCCCAGGCGGCGAGCAGCGCGAACGGCCAGCAACGACGGATCGACGGACGCACGAGCGACTCCGGAGCCTGTGTGGGAAGTTGACGACAGCGGGCGCCGCAGGGCGATTCCCGAGCGACGTGGAGTCTACAACCCCTAAACTCGCGTTTCCTCGCCGCCTCACCCGCGCCCGGCTCGATGCTCGCCTACCTGCTTCGTCGTCTCTGGCAGATGATTCCCACGCTGCTGGGCGTGGTGCTGCTCGTGTTCTTCCTGTTCCGCAAGTTCGGCGTCGACCCGGCGCAGACTCTGGCGAGCCTGAATGCGACGCCGCGCGAGATCGCGGAGATCCGCCAGCAGCTCGGCCTGAACGAACCGTGGTGGGTGCAGCTGGGCCTGTTCATCAAGGGCATCGTCACGTTCGACTGGGGCCGCAGCTGGGCCACCAACGAGACCATCGCCCACCTGATGGCCACGCGCCTGCCGGCCACGCTGACGGTCACGATCCCGATCCTGATCCTGGACACGCTGGTCGCCATCCCCATCGCGCTGGGCGTGGCGTATGTGCGGGGTTCGCTCACCGACCGCGCCGTCATGGTGGGCACGACGGTGGCGCTGTCGGTCTCGTTCCTCGTGTACGTGATCGCCGGCCAGTACGTGTTCGGCTTCCAGCTGGGGTGGTTCCCGGTTCAGGGCTGGAGCGACAGCGTATGGACGAACCTGCTGGTCTACGCGCCGCTGCCGGTGCTGCTGGCGGTGCTGGTGGGGCTGTCGCCGCAGACGCGCCTGTACCGCAGCTTCTTCCTCGACGAGCTGGGCCACGACTACGTGCGCACCGCGCGCGCCAAGGGCCTGACCGAACCGGCCGTGCTCTATCGCCACGTGCTGCGCAACGCGCTGATCCCCATCCTGACCAACGTCGGCGTCGCGCTGCCGGGCGTCCTGCTCGGCTCGTTCCTGATCGAGGTGTACTTCTCCATCCCGGGCATCGGCCGCGAGGTGCTGCTGGCCGTCAACCGCAGCGACTACCCCGTCATCCAGGCGGTCACGATCTACGTGGCGATGCTGACGATGCTGACCAATCTCGCCGTCGACCTGTCGTACCGCGCGGTCGACCCGCGCGTGGTGCTGCGCTGAGGACGCCGCGATGGGGGACATGCCCGACTTCGCCTCGACGTCGCTCATCTCGACGCTGCCCGAGCCCGCGCCGGCGCGGCGCGCGGACGGCGTGTGGCGCGCCGCGTGGCGGCGCTTCCGGCGCGACGGCGTGGGCATGGTGTCGCTGGCTGTCGTGCTGGCGTACGTCGTCCTGATCGCGTGCACGGCCGGCGGGCTGGTGGCGCGCGGCTGGCAGGACGAGGTGGGCCAGCCCGACGCGCCGCCGTCGTTCGCGGGTGCGGCCGCGCGCGAGGCGACGGTCGCCGCGTCGGCCGCCGCCGCGGCGGCCTCGGCGCGGGCCAACGTCGACATCTCGGACGTCGACCCGCTCGCGTCGCGCTACAAGGAGTGGGACGAGCGCGCCGCGCAGTACCACGCGCAGGCCCGCCCCGTGGCCGCCACGCTGACCTTCGGCGCCGACCGGCTGGGGCGCGACGTGCTCGCCAAGGCGTTGAAGGGCACGCAGATCTCGGTGTCGGTGGGCGTGCTGGCGGCGATCGTGGCCACGCTGATCGGCGCGGCGCTCGGCGCCGTCGCCGGCTTCTTCGGCGGCCGGGTGGGCGACGTCGTCGAGTGGGTCTACAACGTGCTGACCGCGGTGCCCGAGATCCTGCTGTTCTTCGCGTTCGTCGCGGTGTTCGGGCGCGGCATCTCCACGCTGGTGCTGATCATGGGCCTGTGCGGCTGGACCGGCCAGTAC
>DATCRO010000718.1:0-3110 GCA_036569025.1 Burkholderiaceae bacterium | reverse complement strand
GATCCTGGCGACGAACCAGCCCGACGTGCGCGTCGTCCTGGTGCGCGCCACCGACGTGCCGACCTACGTGCAGCACGGCGGCGCCGACCTCGGCGTGGCCGGCAAGGACGTCCTGATCGAGCACGCCGCATCCGTCGACGGCACCAGCGGCCTGTACCAGCCCCTGGACCTGCAGATCGCCCGCTGCCGCATGAGCGTGGCCACGCGCGCGGACTTCGACTACGAGGCCGCGGTCAAGCAGGGCTCGCGCATCCGCGTCGCCACCAAGTACACCGCCGTCGCGCGCCAGCACTTTGCCGACAAGGGCGTGCACGTCGACCTCATCAAGCTGTACGGCTCGATGGAGCTGGCCCCGCTGACCGGCCTGGCCGACGCGATCGTCGACCTCGTCTCCACCGGCTCGACGCTCAAGGCCAACAAGCTGGTCGAGGTCGAGCGCATCATGGACATCTCCTCGCGCCTGGTCGTCAACCAGGCCGCGCTCAAGTTGAAGCGCGAACGCATCCGCAAGCTGATCGACGCCTTCGCGGGCGCGATCAAGGCCTGATCCTCAACCCTTTCACGCAGCATCGCCATGACGGTCCAGATCCGCCACCTCGCCACCGCCGCCGCCGACTTCGAAGCCGAGTTCGCCAAGCTGCGCCATTGGTCCGAGGAAGCCGATCATGCGATCGAGGAGCGCGTCGCCGCGATCCTGGCCGACGTGCGCGCCCGCGGCGACGCCGCGGTGCTGGAGTACACGAACCGCTTCGACGGCACGGACGCGACGAGCGTGGCCGCGCTGGAGCTGTCGCGCGGCGAACTCAAGGCGGCATTCGACGCCATCACGCCAGCGCAGCGGGCCGCGCTGGAGTCGGCCGCGCGCCGCGTGCGCAGCTACCACGAGCGCCAGCTCGACGCCTGCGGTCGCAGCTGGCAGTACCGCGACGAGGACGGCACGCTGCTGGGCCAGAAGGTCACGCCGCTCGATCGCGTCGGCATCTACGTGCCCGGCGGCAAGGCGGCCTATCCGTCCAGCGTGCTGATGAACGCGATCCCCGCGCACGTGGCGGGCGTCGGCGAGATCGTCATGGTCGTGCCCACGCCGCGCGGCGAGCGCAACCCGCTGGTGCTGGCCGCGGCCTTCGTCGCCGGCGTGCACCGCGTGTTCACCGTCGGCGGCGCGCAGGCCGTGGGCGCGCTGGCGTACGGCACCGCCACGATTCCCGCGGTCGACAAGATCACGGGCCCGGGCAACGCGTATGTCGCCAGCGCCAAGCGCCGCGTGTTCGGCCAGGTCGGCATCGACATGATCGCCGGCCCCAGCGAGATCCTCGTGCTGGCCGACGGCACGACGCCGGCCGACTGGGTCGCGATGGACCTGTTCAGCCAGGCCGAGCACGACGAGCTCGCTCAGAGCATCCTGCTGTGCCCCGATGCGGGCTACCTCGCGCAGGTGCAGGCGGCCATCGATCGCCTGATCGGCGAGATGCCGCGCGAGGCGGTGATCCGCAACTCGCTGAAGGATCGCGGGGCGCTGATCCACACGCGCTCGATGGACGAGGCCTGCGAGATCAGCAATCGCATCGCACCCGAGCACCTGGAAGTCAGCAGCGCCGAGCCCGCGAAGTGGGAGCCGCTGCTGCGCCATGCGGGCGCGATCTTCCTGGGCGCCTACACCAGCGAGAGCCTGGGCGACTATTGCGCCGGCCCGAACCACGTGCTGCCGACGTCGGGCACCGCGCGCTTCTCGTCGCCGCTGGGCGTCTACGACTTCCAGAAGCGCAGCAGCCTGATCCAGGTCAGCGAAGCGGGCGCCCACATCCTGGGGCCGATCGCGGCGGAGCTGGCTTATGGCGAAGGGCTGCAGGGCCATGCGCGAGCGGCGGAGATGCGTTTGCGGAAGAAGCCCTGAGGGCGACGACCTGGTTGGCCGGGGTGGATCCTGCGACTGCGCACAGGATGACGAAGTAGTTGGCTCGTCAGCGCCGGAGGATGTGACCGAAGAGGCGGCGTCATCCTGCGCGCAGTCGCAGGATCCACCTCGGCCGGACGGCCACGTGACCGAAGTGGCGACGCTTGACACGAAGTTCGTGTCGCACGAAACTAGTGTGGCACGAAGTTCGTGTTCAAGCCGGAATTCCTGCAATGAAGAACGTCACCGTCACCATGGAAGACCAGGTCGCCGACTGGGCACGCATGGAGGCGGCGCGTCGCAACACGAGCGTGTCACGGCTGATCGGCGAACTGCTGGCCGAGAAGATGCGCCATGACGACTCCTACGAGCGCGCCATGCGCGAGGCGCTGGAATTCAAGAGCTTCGGCCGCTCCGACGGCCGTCCGTTCGAACGCGGGATGAGCCGATGAGCGCCGTGCCGCCCGTCGCGTCGCCGCGCATCTTCGTCGATACCGGCGTGCTGCTGCACGCCGTGGACGACCACGACCCCGAGCGGCGGGACCGTGCCCGCGCGTGGCTGGCCGGCTGCTGGACGGCCCGCTGCGGCCGTACCAGCGTGCAGGTGCTGTCCGAGTTCTACGCCCACGCCCGCCGCCACTTCCCCACCGCGATCTCCGCCGGCGACGCCCGCGCCCTCGTGCGCCGCTACCAGCACTGGAAGCCGTGGGTGGTCGACCACGCCACCATCGAGACGGCCTGGGCCATCGAGAGCCGGCATGAGCTGCCGTACGCCGATGCGCTGATCCTGGCCGCGGCGCAGCAGCAGGAGTGCCGCTTCGTCGCCTCCGACCGCTGGACACACGGCCGGCAGATCGAGTCCCTGACCGTGGTCGATCCGTTCGCCTCGTCGTTCGACACCCTTGGAGCCGCTGCATGAGCACCTTGTCCGACCGCATGTCCCGCTTCCTGCGCGCCGACGTCCAGGGCATGCACGGCTACGCCGTCCAGCCCAGTGCCGGCTTCGTCAAGGTCGACACGATGGAAAACCCGTTCCGCCTGCCCGACGCGCTGCGCAAGGAACTCGGCGAACGCCTGGCCGAGGTGGCGCTGAACCGCTACCCGGCCGAGCGCGGCGACGTCCTGCGCGCCGAGCTCGCGAAGCACGCGAACATGCCCGCCGACTGCGACATCATGCTGGGCAACGGCTCGGACGAGTTGATCAGCCTGCTGACGC
>DATCRO010000717.1:0-3354 GCA_036569025.1 Burkholderiaceae bacterium | reverse complement strand
TGGTGGTGGTGCTGGTGGCGCTGCTGGACTACGCGGCCCGCCACGTCTACGGCCGCGGCCACCTCACGCGCGTGCAGACGATCCACTTCGCGCGCTGGGTGTTCATCGACGACAGGAAGCGCCTGCTCTTCGCCAGCAACTACGACGGCATCCTGGAGAGCTACATGGACGACTTCATCAACAAGGTCGCCTGGGGCCTGAACCTCGTGTTCAGCAACGGCGTGGGGTATCCGCGCACCAACTGGCTGGTGCAGGGCGGCGCGCGCAACTCGCAGGCGTTCAAGAACTACCTGCGGCGCCACCAGGTGGCCAACTCGGTCTGGTACAAGGCCGACGCGGGCCTCAGCGCCATGGATCTCGCGCGCCACACGCGCATCCGCGAGGGGCTGGAGCGCACCTCCATGAACGATCGCGAGATCGAGGACTGGCTGAGGCTGATGTGAGCACCGCGACCGCCTTCTCGGACTTCGCCGACGTGCAGGGCCTGCTGCGCTTCGGCTACAAGCACCACGTCGAGAGCGCCTTCGCGTTGCTGCGCGTGCGCAACCGCGCCGCCGCCCGCGCATGGCTGGCCAGCGCGCCGGTGGGCTCGGCGGAAAAGGGCGCGCCGGCGCCCGTCGTGCTGCAGATCGCGTTCGGCGCCGAGGGCCTGCGCGAGCTGGGCGTGCCGGACGCCGTGTGCGCCACGTTCGCCCCCGAATTCCTCGGCGGCCTGGGCACCGACGCGAACCGCGCGCGCCGGCTCGGCGATCTCGGCGTCAACGACCCCGCGCGCTGGCTGTGGGGCGGCCCGGGGGCCGAGCAGGCGCCGCACGTGCTGGTGATGGTCTACGCGCTGCCCGGCCGGCTCGACGCCGCCTGCCGCGAGCTCGAGAGCCACTGGGGCATCGCGTTCGACCTGATGCGCTGGCTGTCGACGACCGACATGGGCGGCGTCGAGCCCTTCGGCTTCGCGGACGGCCTGAGCCAGCCCGAGATCGACTGGGCGCGCGAGATCCCGCCCGAGGACCACGACCGGCTCAGGTACGGCAACCTGTCCTGCCTGGGCGAGTTCCTGCTCGGATACCCCAACGAGTACGGCCGTTACACCGCGCGCCCGCTGCTGGAGCCCGCGGGCGCCGCCGCGCACCTGCCGCGCGCCGAGGACGCGCCCGACCGCGCCGACCTCGGACGCAACGGCAGCTACCTGGTGCTGCGCACCTTGAAGCAGGACGTGCCGGGTTTCTGGCGCTACGTCGATGCGCAGTCCGGCGGCGATGCGGCGCAGCGCAAGCAGCTGGCCGAGGCGATGGTCGGCCGCCGCATGGACGGCCAGCCGCTGCTGCTGCCGGACGACGCACCCATCGCGGGCGTGGGCAGCGACGCCGCCGCGCGCGCGAAGAACGGCTTCACGTTCGACGGCGATCCGGCGGGCGTGCGCTGCCCCGTGGGCGCGCACATCCGTCGCGCCAACCCGCGCAATCCCGACCTGCCGGCCGGAACGTCGGGGCTGATCTCGCGCGCGATCCGCATGCTGGGCTTCGATGCCGATGTGCTGCATGCCGACGCCGTCGCCTCGGTGCGCTTCCACCGCGTGCTGCGGCGCGGGCGCGAGTACGGCGTGCGGATGTCGGTGAGCGAGGCGCTGTCGGGCCGCGCCCCGCAGGTCGAGACGGGGCTGCACTTCATCTGCCTGTGCGCCGACCTGGCGCGCCAGTTCGAGTTCGTGCAGGGCGCCTGGATCGCTGGCAGCAAGTTCGCGGCGCTGCCGCACGAGGCCGACCCGCTGCTGGGCAATCGCCTCTCGGCGCCCGACGAGCCTGACACCGCGCGCTTCACGATGCCGCGCGCGGGCTGTCCCAGCCGCGTCGTGGACGGCATGCCGCCGTTCATCGAGGTGACCGGCGGCGCCTACTTTTTCCTGCCTGGCGTGCGCGCGCTGCGCTGGCTCGCCACCGCTTGAGCGCCCTGCGACCGCGGGCACGACCGCCAGGCCGTCGCAACCGCCGGCCCGTTGCCTGCCAGGCCATCGCCATTTGCCATGCGGTCACGACCCGCCACGCCGTCATCCTGCGCGCAGTCGCAGGAGCCACGCTGGCGAACAATGCCCTTTCCAGGTCGCGGTGGATTCCGCGACTGCGCGCGGAATGACGTGATCGCGCTGACGAAAGGCCGTGCGATCTCAACAGGCCGGTGGATCGAAACTCTCACTGCCGTCAGGCTCGACGTGCGGCGTCGCGTTCATCTGCTGGCGCAGTTGCGACAGCGCCTGGTAGATCTTCAGCCGGCCGCGGTTCTGGTTGCCCAGCGGACGGTGCGCCGGCAGGCAGTGCCACGGGTTGATCGACAGCCGGTTCGCGAACGCGAGCTGGGCTTCGCTGTCGAAGCGCTGCCGCGGCAGTTCCAGCGTGGCGGCCACCACGGGCGTTCCGCCGGCGTCGAACCAGCGCACGGACGCGTGTTCGACGGGCATGCGGCGCGGGTCGGTCTGCACCTGCAGCAGCATCTCCAAGCGCACGGACTCCGCGGTGAGCGTGCGCGCCATCGCTTCGCGCAGGTAGTTGTCCGACGGCCGACCCGGCAGGCCCGGGATGCGGCTGCGCGTGGCTGCCACGGGCCGGAACGCGTACTGCATCGCCTGGCCCTCGCCCAGCAGGTAGGGCACGCAGCTCCAGTATGGCGTCTCCAGCGGGCTGGTCTGCGTGCGCGACCACAGGCCCTGCATCAACGCGTCGAGGAAGTGGCCGCCGGGGCCGATGAAGTAGAACAGCGGCAACCCCCGGCCGATCGCGGCCTGCAGCTTCGCGTTGGCGATCAGGTCGGGCGTGGTGAACACCGGCGTGCTGATGCCGGTGAAGTCCTGCGTGAAGCGCTCGTCGTCCAGCAGCTTGGGGCCGGGCACGCCCATCACCTTGACGCCGATGCTCAGGACGCCGACGTCCTCGATGTCGGGCGGCAGCGCGGGCCCGGGGCCGCCGAAGCGCACCCAGGCGGGATAGCGCGCCGGTTGCGCGAACAGGCCGTGACGCAGGTTCGCGGGCAGGCCGTCGTGGATCACGAGCTCGCCGCGCACGACGCCGTGCGTCTTGGTGTTGCCCCCGCGCTGCGCGGTGCCCGCCGTGTAGTGCGTGCGCAGGTAGGTCGACATGTCCGCGATGATGCTGGCCACCAGCGCGTCCTCGCCGGCGATCGGCTTTTCCTGCGCCAGCGCGAGGCCGTCGTCCGGCAGGCGCGCCCGGATCAGCGCCTGCACCAGGCGCGTGAGCGGCTCGCGCGTGAGGGCGTCCACCAGCGGCCGGAAGAACGGGTCGACGCGGCGCTCCACGCGCATCGCGCCGACCAGGAAATCGTGCAGGGCCTTCAGCACGGACATGA
>DATCRO010000716.1:0-5863 GCA_036569025.1 Burkholderiaceae bacterium | reverse complement strand
CGCCAGCATGGCGTCGAGGCCGTGCTGACGCGCGTCGACCACGCCAGCGGCAGCGACCGCCTCGCCGAGGCGTGCACGTTGCTGGGCCTGGACGGCACCGACATCGTCGTCAACGTGCAGGGCGACGAACCGCTGATCGATCCCGCGCTGATCCGCCAGTGCGCGGGCCTGCTCGAGACCGACGGCGAGGCCGTGGTCGCCACCGCGGCGCACGCGATCGACGACGCCGCCGACTTCACGAACCCGAACGTGGTCAAGGTGGTGCTGGACGCGAAGTTCCGCGCGCTGTACTTCAGCCGCGCGCCCCTGCCCTGGTGGCGCGACGCATCGACGGCCGGCCACCCCGCGCTGCCCAAGACCGGCGCGCACGACGTCGGCGCGCTGCGCCACATCGGCCTGTACGCCTATCGGGCGGGCTACCTGCGCACGTTCCCCACGCTGGCCATGGCGCCGCTGGAGCGGCTCGAGTCGCTCGAGCAATTGCGCGTGCTGTGGCACGGCGAGCGCATCGTGGTGCACATCGCGCCCCAGGCGCCGCCCGGCGGCGTCGACACCGCCGAAGATCTGGCCCGCGTGCGCGCCTTGCTGGCGACCGCGAACGACTGACGGAACAAACTCCGCGCCGCGCGCAAAACCGCCGGTTGCCATCGGAGTTCCATGCTGGTGCAGTAAGGCCCTGCAAGGGTGCGCATGATATTCTGTCGAGTAATCCCGGCTCTCCAGGCCACCCGATATCGCGGCGACGTCCGCACGAGATAACGGGTTCGCGCCATCAAGATATTCCGACTCCAAAGGCAAGCGATGAGATTGATTCTTCTGGGCGCCCCCGGCGCAGGCAAGGGAACGCAGGCGGCGTTCATCTGCCAGAAATACGGCATTCCGCAGATCTCCACGGGCGACATGCTGCGCGCCGCGGTGAAGGCGGGCACGCCGCTGGGGTTGGCCGCCAAGCAGGTGATGGACGCCGGCGGCCTGGTGAGCGACGACCTGATCATCTCGCTGGTCAAGGAGCGCATCGCGCAGGCCGATTGCGCCAAGGGTTTCCTGTTCGACGGCTTCCCGCGCACGATCCCGCAGGCCGACGCGATGAAGGCCGCGGGCGTCAAGCTCGACCTCGTGCTGGAGATCGACGTGCCCGACGCCGCGATCGTCGAGCGCATGAGCGGCCGCCGCGTGCACGTGGCCTCGGGTCGCACGTACCACATCCACAACAATCCGCCCAAGGTCGAAGGCAAGGACGACGTCACCGGCGAGCCGCTGACCCAGCGCCCGGACGACGCCGAGGACATCGTGCGCAAGCGCCTGGCCACCTACCACGAGCAGACCGAGCCGCTGGTGGCCTACTACGAGAAGTGGGCCGCCACGGGCGACGCCCAGGCGCCGCGCTGCCGCAAGATCAGCGGCACGGGCAGCGTCGACGAGATCACCAAACGCGCCCTGCAGGCCCTGGAAAACTGAAAGCCGGCGCGCCTCGCGCCCTCGGAGCCCGCGCCGGCGACGTCGCGGGCTTCTTCGTTTCCGGCCCCGGTCGATGCGCCCCTCTTGCCTTGCGCGCCGTTCGAGCGACAATTGACGTTTACGTTAACGTCAATCACGCCGGCCGCGCCTTCCGCGGCGCCGACGCCGGCACAGGAGCAAGCATGGAAATCTCGGGCAAGGTATTCATCGTCACCGGCGCGGCGTCGGGGCTGGGCGAAGGCACGGCGCGCATGCTGGTGGCCCATGGCGCCAAGGTGGTGCTCGCCGACCTGCAGGAAGAGCGCGGCCAGGCCATCGCGGCCGAACTGGGGCAGGTCTTCGTGCGCTGCGACGTCACGCAGGAGGCCGACGGCCGCCGCGTGGTCGACGCCGCCAAGGCCCTCGGCAAGCTGATGGGCCTGGTCAACTGCGCCGGCATCGCGCCGGCGTCGCGCACGGTCGGCAAGACCGGCGCGCACGCGCTGGACCTGTTCGCCAAGGTCATCACGATCAACCTGATCGGCACATTCAACATGATCCGCCTGGCGGCCGAGGCGATGAGCGCCAACGAGCCCGAGTCGACGGGCGAGCGCGGCGTGCTGATCAGCACCGCCAGCGTGGCCGCCTACGACGGCCAGATCGGCCAGGCCGCCTACTCCGCCAGCAAGGGCGGCGTGGTGGGCATGACGCTGCCGATCGCGCGCGACCTCGCCAAGACCGGCATCCGCAACATGACCATCGCCCCCGGCATCTTCGGCACGCCGATGCTGTTCGGCATGCCCCAGGACGTGCAGGACGCGCTGGCCGCCAACGTGCCCTTCCCCAGCCGCCTGGGCACGCCCGCCGACTTCGCCAAGCTGGTGCACCAGATCGTCACCAACGAGATGCTCAATGGCGAAGTGATCCGCCTGGACGGCGCGATCCGCCTCGCACCGCGCTGAGCCTCGCGCGTCCGCGCGCGAGCGCGAGCGCGGGCGCCGCGCACGCGTGCGCGCGGCGCATCCGAGGACTCGATGAACGACGGCCCCAGGCGACATGCCTGGGGCCGTTCTCATTGCGCGCACGCGTTCGCGCCGCCCATGTGAAAAGGGCGCGAACCACCCGGAAGTGATTCGCGCCCTTGCGCGCAAGAGGCCGGATGCACGGCGGCATCCGGGCTGCGGCGAACTCCTTAGAAGGAGTACGTCGCGCGAGCGTAGTACGTACGGCCCGTCGGATCGTAGTAACGCGGGTCGTAGCCTTGCTGGAACAGCTTGTTGTAATTGGTATACGGCGGCAGGCGGTCGGCCAGGTTCTTGACACCGACCGTGAACGAGAAGCCCTTCGGCATTGCGTAGGTGGCGTACAGATCTTCCGTCGTATAAGCGCTGACGCGGCGATTCGGCGTGAAGTCCTGGTAACCCGTCTTGTGATGGACGGCAAAGCCCAGCGAGAACGGAGCCAGGTTCCAGTCGATCGTCGCATTGTGCTGCCAGCGGAACACCGGCTCGCCATTGCCCTTGGAGAAGATGCCGACGTTCTCCGTATAAGCGCCACCCGGAACCAGCTGGTACTTGTAGGAATGCACCCAGGTGCTCTGCAGCTCAAAGTTAAAGCGGCCGAGCGAACCAGCGTTGGCCTTGTAGCCCATCGCCACGTCGATACCGTTCGTGTGCACGGCACCGATGTTCTGGTTGAGCGTGTCCACCCAACCGCAGGCCGGGCCCGGGCAGTTCTGCGGCGTCTGCGACAGCAGGCCCGACGAGTTGTAGTGGAAGTTCCCCGGGAATTCCGCGTAACCCTTCGGAGAGTACAGCAAGTCGTCCGGCAGGACGCCAACTTCCTTCGTGATGCGGATGTCGTAGACATCGAACTCAGTCGTGAAGTTGTTGAACGGCTCGAGCACCAGACCCAGGGTCGAGTTCTTCGACTTTTCGGCCTTCAGGTTCGGGTTGCCGCCCTGCTTGTCGACGAACTGGATGTTCGTAGCGTCGGTGCTGCAGACGTCGCTCAGCTGGTGACCGTTCAGCGGAACACCGTTCGGGCAGTTGACCGGGTCACTCACGCCGGCGCCGGAGTTGGTGAACGTCTGCGCGGCGTTCAGTTCATACAGCGACGGGGCACGGAATCCCGTGGAGAAGGAACCGCGCAGCAGGAAGGCCTTGGCCGGCTGGAAGCGGAAGCTGACCTTCGGGTTCGTCGTGCTGCCAAAGTCGCTGTAGTGGTCATAGCGCAGCGCGGCAGTGACGTCCAGGCTCTTGAGCACGGGCACGTTGAGCTCGACGTAGCCGGCGTAGACCTTGCGCGTGCCCGCGTTGTACGTGGCAGGGTCGACGCCGGTGCTGGCGATGACCTGGGCCGCATAGCCCGCGTTGGCCTGGTTCAGGAAGTCCTCGTCGCGGAACTCGCCACCGATAGCGATCGCAGCCGGGCGGCCAGCATGCAGCCAATCGCCCAGGTCGCGACTGGCATGGCCGTCCACGTCCTTGACGGTGCCATTGCCGTATTGCAGCACACCGATCTTCTGCGCGGACTTCAGCAGGGCCAGGCCCGCCGGCGTCTGAGCACCATACGGATTGATCAGGTTGTTCAGGACGTAATAACCCTGGGTCGCCGAGTTCGGATCCGTATCCAGCGTTGCCAGGACGTTCTCATCCGAATACCCGTGCGCCAGCATGTCTTGCGTGTGCGTCGTGTTCAAAGCGAACGCGAGGGTGTAGTCCCAGTCGCCGAGCGTACCGTCCAGGGAGGCCGTGAAGCGCGCCTGCGTGGTCGTGTTGTCGTCTTCACGGAAGCCGTTGATCACGTCACGGAAACGCGTGCCGATACGGCCCTGGTTGGCCGTGCCGGTGCCGTTGTTGACATAGAACGCGCCAGGGGTGGCGTCCACCTGGTCCGGACCCAACGTCAGGCCGGTGGGCAGCGGCGTGATGCCATTGCCCGGGTAGTACGGGCTGGTCGGATCAAGGAACACGGGCGCGTAAGGCACCGGCGCGATACGCGAATTGACCTTGCTCTCGGCGACGAACGCTTCGAGGTTGAAGGTGTTGTTCTGGTTGATCTTGAAGGCCGCGTTGAGCAGGCCGGACACGCGCGACGTCGCCGGCGTGTAGTCGACGAACCTGTTCGTGTCTTCGCCGCAGCTCGTGCCGTCGCCCGACGGGAAGAGCGTCGGGTCCTTGCAACCGGTCGGGCCGGCGAACGGCGTGTACGCCGTGACGTTGAGGTTGCCGTCGGAATCGACCGTGCCGTCGGTCAGATAGCTGGTCGCGGGGAAGGTCGTTCCAGACGTCGTCTTGTGCGGCGCCAGGTGGCGCTGGCTGGCGCCGATGGCCGCCTGCTTCTGGAAGCCCACGAAGCCGAAGACGTTCAGACCGTCCTTCTCCAGGTCGCCGAAGCCGAAGCCCACTTGGGCTTCATGCTGTGCGCCGCCCGGGTGCTGAGGCGAATCCACGCCCAGCGTGACCGTGCCGCCGCGATAATCCTTGCGGGTGATCACGTTGATCACGCCGGCGATGGCGTCGGTGCCGTAAAGCGCGGAAGCGCCGTCACGCAGCACTTCGACGCGTTCGATCGCGGCGAAGGGAATGGTGTTGATGTCGGGAGCCGACGACGTGAACGCACTGTTGGCCAGACGACGGCCATTCAGCAGCACGAGGGTCTTGTTGTAACCCAGGCCGCGCATGTCGGCGTAAGAACTGCCACCGGTGCCGGCACCGACCGCCTGCGCGGAGGTCAGCTGAACCTGCACCGAGCTGACTTGGGTGAGAACCTGCTCGACGCTGGTGACACCGGCCTTCTTCAGTTCGTCAGCGGTGATGACGGTGACGGGGACGGACGTCTCGGCGTCAACGCGCTTGATGGACGAGCCCGTGATTTCCACGCGTTGAACGGTGGTGTCCTGAGCAAAAGCGCCCGGGGCGACGGTCAGCAGGCCGCTGCCGAAAGCCATGAGAAGACCGGTACAGATCTTCGTACGTTGAAACATGGGTTCCCTCCTGAGGGGGTGGAAAGGTTGATCGATAGACCCAGCCTGACAAGCGCGTCATGTGCCGGTTTGTGAACGACTGATGACCCGCCAATAAAGCTTGTCAAAAGATTGTCCATGAACGGCGTACCCGACTCACCAACTGAAACGTGTTCCGAACGTTTTCCCTAAGCAAACTGTTGCGAGAATGCAGCGAATCCAGAATCTTTCCGACGCATGAGCAACACCGTTTGCCCGGCCGGGCACACGAGGGAATAACCACGTAACACGGCGGCGCGCGTCCGTGCGTACAAACCCTCCCGCGGCGTGCGAATAACCCGGTTTTCCCGGTTTCGCCGATACCCCCGGCCCGCCCCGCCCTCCCGGGGGCCGCGGGTGGTTCCCTAGACAGGACTGGTCAGACCGGCAGGTCCAGGCGCGGCACGGCGTCGATGAGCG
>DATCRO010000715.1:0-3347 GCA_036569025.1 Burkholderiaceae bacterium | reverse complement strand
CCCGCCGAGCCGGCCCATCCCGCCGCGATCCCGGTCTCGGGCCTGGGCGCGGTCAAGTTCACGGCGCTGGACGACACCATCCGCCCCGAAGCCGGCGAGCGCCACGAGGTGGCCGCGTCGGAGACGGACGCCGGCGGCTTCGCGCAGGACCTGGACGCCCACGACGCGATCGATCCCGAGCTGTTCGAGATCTTCTCGGAAGAAGCCCAGGAACTGCTGCCGAACCTGGCGTCGCACCTGCGGGCCTGGGAAGAGTCGCCGGAGATGACCTCCGAGGCCTTCGGCGCGCTGCGCGCCCTGCACACGCTCAAGGGCAGCGCCCGCCTGGCCGGCGCGATGCGCCTGGGCGAACTCGCGCACCGCCTGGAATCGGCGTTCGAGGAGCGCGTGGGCGGCCGCTCGGCCAACCCGCCGACGATGGCGATGCTGCACACCGGCGTCGACGCGCTCGACGAGGAATTCCAGCGCCTGCTCAAGAACCCGCAGGGCATGCCAGCGCCGGCCCCCGCGCCGGTGGCCGCACCCGCGCCGGCGCCGGTCGCCGCGCCGGCCGTGGCCGAACCCGTCGCCGCCGCGCCGGTCGCTGCGGCGCCGGTTGCCGCGCAGCCCGTCCCGGTCGCCGAGGCGCCCGTCGCGCCGCAGGCCGCCGAGCCGGCCGCCGTGGCGCCGGAGTCCACGGTGCGCCAGATGGTGCCCAAGGCGCTGGCCGATGCGACGCCGAGCGTCATCGACTGGGCCCGCTTCAGCGTCGAGAACCCGTCGCGCGTGCAGCGCGTGGTCGAGGCCGCCACCGGCAACCCGGCCACCGCCACCGTGCGCGTCAAGGCGCCGCTGCTGGACCGCCTGGTCAACCAGGCCGGCGAAGTCTCGATCACGCGTTCGCGCCTCGAGACGGACGTCACCCAGATGCGCTCGTCGCTGCGCGAACTGACGGAAAACCTGGATCGCCTGCGTCGCCAGCTGCGCGACATCGAGCTCCAGGCCGACACGCAGATCGCCTCGCGACTGGAAGCCAGCAAGGCCTTGTCCGCGGAATTCGATCCGCTGGAGATGGACCGCTTCACGCGCTTCCAGGAACTCACGCGCATGATGGCCGAGTCGGTCAACGACGTGGCCACCGTGCAGCGAAGCATCACGCAGACCGTGCAGTCGGCGGAAGACGAGATGGCCGCGCAGGCGCGCCTGACGCGCGCGCTGTCGGAAGACCTGCTGCGCGCGCGCATGGTGCCGTTCGATGCCCTGTCCGAGCGCCTGTACCGCGTCGTGCGCCAGGCCGCCAAGGAAACCGGCGTCCAGGTGCGCCTGAACGTCGAGGGTTCCTCCATCGAGCTGGATCGTTCGGTGCTGGATCGCATGGCCGGCGCCTTCGAGCACCTGCTGCGCAACTCCGTCGTGCACGGCATCGAGTCGCCCGACGTCCGCCGCGCGCAGGACAAGGATCCGGTCGGCACGATCGACGTGGCGCTGGCCCAGCAGGGCAACGAGGTGCGCATCACGATCCGTGACGACGGCGCCGGCCTCGACCTGCAGCGCATCGAGGCGCGCGGCCGCGCCAACGGCCTCATCGCCGCGGACGCGACGCCCACCGAGGCCGAACTCGCCAACCTCATCTTCACGCCGGGCTTCTCCACGGCCGAGAGCGTGACCGAGCTGGCCGGCCGCGGCGTCGGCATGGACGTCGTCCGTTCCGACATCACCGCGCTCGGCGGCCGCATCGAGACTGCCTCGGCCCCGGGCCGCGGCACCGCCTTCACGCTGCTGCTGCCGCTGACCACGGCCGTGACGCGCGTCGTGCAGCTGCGCTGCGGCGACCTGACCGTCGCCATGCCGGCCTCGCTGGTGGAAGTGGTGCGCCGCACCACCAACGCCGACATCGAGCAGGCCTACAAGTCCGGCGTCTACCAGGACGGAACGAACGAAGTGCCGTTCTTCTGGCTGGGTGCCCTGCTGCAGTCGAGCACGCACGGCGTGCTGGGCGGCAAGACGAACTCGGTCGTGCTGGTGCGAAGCGCCGAGCAGCGCGTCGCGCTGCACGTCGACCAGGTCGTGGGCAACCAGGAAGTGGTCGTCAAGAACCTGGGGCCGCAGCTGGCGCGCCTGCCGGGCCTGGCGGGCATGTCCCTGCTGGCCACCGGCGAGGTGGTGCCCATCTACAACCCGGTGGCGCTCGCGGCCGTGTACGGTGCGCGTCCGACGACCGAGGCCGGCGCGCCGCACGTGCCGGTGGTGGTGGAAGAGGTCGAGGAGGCCAAGGCCCCGCTGATCCTGGTGGTGGACGATTCGCTGACGGTGCGCCGCGTCACGCAGCGCCTGCTGACCCGCGAAGGCTTCCGCGTCACCGTGGCCAAGGACGGCCTGGATGCGTTGGAGCAGCTCGAGGTCGAGCGTCCGGCCGTCATGCTGACCGACATCGAGATGCCGCGCATGGACGGCTTCGACCTGCTGCGCAACGTGCGCCACGATCCGCGCTGGGCCGGCCTGCCGGTCATCATGATCACGTCGCGCATCGCCCAGAAGCACCGCGACCTGGCCATCCAGCTGGGCGCCGACCACTACCTTGGCAAGCCCTACGACGAAGAACAGCTGATCGGTCTGATCCAGGAGAATGTCGCGAAGACGATGCCTGCCTGACAATCCGTGAAGAATTCCGGCACTTTTGCCGGAACCCTCCCCAGGCTCGGGGTTTCAGTCGGCGAGACACTCGTCCGATAACAGGGATCACCGCTTCAGAAATCCATGTCGGAAATCATCGATCACCTCGCCTCGTTGACCGGGCTTCGCGACCGCGACACGCTCGACGTCAGCCTGGCGCACGCCATGCGCGACTTCCTCGCGCCCAGGCGCGTGGCCGTCTACCGGCTGGTGGGTGACCAGGGCGAGGAGCGCTGGCTCACGCGGGCCGCGCTGCTGGCCGATTCGCCGGCGGCCACCGCCGACCCGGCCTGGGTCGACCTCGACTCGCTGCCGCGCGCCACCGAGCGCCCCGACTGGCTCGAGTGCCTGACCACGGCCAAGATCATCGAGGTGCGCGCCGAAGGACTCTTCACGACGCTGTTCCCGGTGATGTCGGACACCGGCGCCGTGGGCGTCATCGAGCTGCAGACCACGCGCGGCATCGGCACCAAGTCGCGCCGCCTCGTGTTCGGCGTGCTGCGCATCTACCGCAACGTGCAGACGCTGCTCGACTACAGCGAGCGTGACACCCTGACGGGCCTGCTCAACCGCAAGATCTTCGACGACAGCTTCTACAAGGTGGCGTCGCTGCCGCTGCTGGACGCCAAGCTCGACGAGGGCGAGCGCCGCCACGCCTCGGGATCGCGCTACTGGCTGGGCGTCGTCGACATCGA
>DATCRO010000714.1:0-3427 GCA_036569025.1 Burkholderiaceae bacterium | reverse complement strand
TTCGGCTACGTCAACAAGGGCGGCGACCCGCAGCAGCTGGTGGCCGCGGTGCGCACCGTGTCGCAGGGCAAGAAGTTCGTCACGCCCGACATCGCGCAGATGCTCGTCGAGAGCCTGACCGCGCCCGAGGTGGCGCACGCGCACGAGAAGCTGTCCGACCGCGAGCTGCAGACGCTCGTGATGATCGCCTCGGGCAAGCGGCTGTCGGACATCGCCAGCGAGCTGACGCTGTCGCCCAAGACGGTCAGCGTGTACCGGGCGCGGGTGCTGGAGAAGCTGGGGCTGACCAACAACTCCGAGCTGACGGTCTACGCGATCCGCAACGGGCTGGTCGGCGAGTAGCGCCGCGCGCGCTCCGGCGAGGTCGGCGATGCAGCGCTTGTTCCGTTTCCCGTCCGCCCAGCGGCGCGACCCTGCGGTCGAGGCCTGGCTGTGGACGCACGGCGGCGAGACGGGCGTGATGGCCCGGCGCTGGTTCGAACGCCTGCGCGTGTGCGGCGACGACGTCCGCGAGGTGATGCACGACGGCCAGCCGACCGCCTGCGTCGGCGACGCGGCCTTCGCCTATGTCGACGCGTTCCGGGTGCACATCAGCGTCGGCTTCTTCCACGGCAACGAGCTGCCCGATCCGGCCGGCCTGCTGCAGGGCAGCGGCCGCTTCATGCGCCACGTCAAGCTGGCGCCTGGACGCGAGTCCGACGCCGCGGCGCTCGGTGCGCTGATCCAGGCGGCGTACGCCGACATGCACGCGCGCCTTGAGCGCGCACGCTGAGCGGCGGCCGCCCGCCGCGGTCAATCCCCAAGGTTCCCGCGAGATCGCGGCGGCGTCACGGCGCCGCTGTCGATCACCGGCGTACCCCAGCGCCACTGGAGCGGGGTGCACGGGTCGTCGCGCTACGCCGCGCTCGCGGTGAGCCCCGACACGCACGCCTTCGCCTGGGGCGACAACGGCGCCGGCATGCTGGACCAGGATGCCGCACCGAGCTCGCTGACGTCGCTCGACGTGGCGACGCCCACGCTGATCCTGCCCGGCATGCAGTTCACCGGCGCGCTGCAGGCGACGATGGGCGAGCGTTCGGGCGCGCTCCTGCTGTCCGACGGTGCGCTGTACGCCTGGGGCGACAACGGTTCGCGCCAGCTCGGCGCCGATGCGGACAGCCAGCCCGTGCTGTTGCCGATCAACGTCTTCGACCTGACCGGCAAGCCCTCGCTCGTCAACGCCGTCCAGGCGGAGATCGGCGACGCGAACGGCGTCGCCCTGATGCATGACGGCGGGGTGATCAGCTGGGGCAACTTCGCCGGCGACGGTTCGACCGCCAACGATCGGTTGCCGGCGCAGGTGGTCGCGCCCGGCGGCGGCGCGCCGCTCACGCATGCCGTGGCCGTGTCGGCCGGGTGGAACTACTCGCTCGCGCTGACCGACGACGGCAAGGTGCTGGCGTGGGGCTTCGAGTCCAACACCGGC
This sequence comes from Burkholderiaceae bacterium, assembly GCA_036569025.1. GTDB lineage: Bacteria > Pseudomonadota > Gammaproteobacteria > Burkholderiales > Burkholderiaceae_C > Scleromatobacter. The sequence goes on along the minus strand of DATCRO010000714.1, from coordinate 1,962 downwards.
GCGCTGGGCAGCGGCACCGTCATCAGCGGCAGCGTCGTGACGCCTGGCTACGTCCTGCGCGCGGACGGCACGCCGTTGACCGGCATCGTGCAGGTGTCGGCCGGCTACGACTTCAGCCTCGCGCTGGCCGCCGACGGCACGGTCTGGGCCTGGGGCGACAACGCCTATGGCGAACTGGGCCAGCCGACGATCGGGGGCGCCAGTGCCGTCGCCGTGCAGGTGCAGGGGCCGGGCGTCGGCGGCAAGCTCGATCGCATCGCGATGGTGGCTGCCGGCGGCCATCATGCGCTGGCGCTCGATCTGGACGGCCACGTCCTGGCATGGGGCTACTCACCCGACGGCGCGCTCGGCGACGGCGCCAACAAGCCAGTGGTCAACCAGACCTCGGTGCCGCGCGCGGTGGTCGACGAATCGGGCAGCATCAGCGGCCTGTCCGGCATCGCGTCGATCGCGGCCGGCTACGCCGACAGCTACGCGCTGGGCACCGACGGCCGCGTCCTGAGCTGGGGCAGCAACTTCCACGGCGCGCTGGGCCGCCCGTCGGCGGCCAGCACGGACAACACGCCGGCGCGCGTCATGACCGCGGGCGGCGTGCTCACACTGTCGCCCGACGCCTATCCCAACCCGCTGCGGCACGCGCGCTGAGCCCGTGGCCCACGCCAGGCAGGACGCCCGCACGACGCGGGTGTCCTGCTTTCGGGCCTCAACCCGGCGACAGCTGCGACAGCGTGGTCGCATCGAAATGCGAGCCCGTGATCGACTCGATCTGCCCGATCGCCGACTCCAGCACGGCGAAGATGCGCGCGCGGTCGGACGCGTTGGCCAGGTCCAGCGTCGCGGTCGCGGCGACGCCGTTGGCGGACAGCGCGGCGCTGAACGCGGCCTGCGCCTGGGCGGCGGTGAACAGCCGGTAGGTCGTCGCGTTCGGGGCGTACGCCATCTTCTGCATCGTGTTGCTGAAGACGGTCCTGAGCGTGGCCATCGGGAACGCCAGGTGGTTGGACGGCGTCACCAGCGTGGTGGCCGACGTCGTGGGCACGGGCAGGTCGTAGAACTGGTTCAGGTAGTAGCGCACCTGGTACGGGTACTGGTCGTACGTATTGGAGTCGCCCCAGACGTTGCTCCACGCGTCGACCGAGGCGACGGTCGAGGCCGTGGCGGTGGCCCCCAGCGCGCTGTAGTGCGCCACGAGCCCGCCGTAATAGCCCTGGTTGTAGGCGGCGTTGAGCAGCATCTCCAGGAAGTTGCCCGGCAGGTGCGTGAAATTCGCGATGGCGGCGTCGTACTGCGGCTGCCAGGGCGTCGTCCAGCCGCCGGCGCCCTTGCCGATCTGGTTCAGCGCGACGTAGTCGTTGAAATGGAAGTACGCCGCCAGCATCGGGCCGTAGTACTTGTCATTGAACGAGGCGGGCGTCGGGCGCTGGTACTGCGTCGAGGCGTTGGCCATCGTGTAGCCGATGTTGGGCTGCAACGCGACGAAGTTGATCAGCGAGTGGCCGGCGGGCGCGTACGTGCCGCCCACCATGTCGACCGCGTAGTTGTTGATCTGGTACGGGCCGCCCTGGCCCGTGCCCATCACCGCCTGCTGGTTCGGGTTCGGGTCGATGAGGTCGCTGCCGGCGGTGTAGTACTGCGTCGCCAGGTTCTCCTGCAGCAGCTGGCCCAGCACCGAGCCGTAGAGATAGTCCTTCTCGAACTGCTGGCCCGGCGTGTAGCGCTGGACCAGGTGGCCGACCATCACGCCCGCGAGCAGGTTGGACATGACGAGGTCGGTGTAGTTGTCGCCGGCCAGCGCGAGGCTGTCCTGGGGGTTGCCGTAGCCGCTGACGCCCAGCAGCAGGTGGAAGCTGATGGTGCCCGCGGAGGACGAGGGCGACGGGGCGGGCGACGGCGTCGGTGCGGGCGGCGGCGGTGTCGGGGTGGGCGGCGGGGGAGTCGGCGTCGGCGGCGGCGGGGTGGGCG
>DATCRO010000713.1:0-4251 GCA_036569025.1 Burkholderiaceae bacterium | reverse complement strand
GCCTGCAGGCGGTCGGCCAGCTCGCCGACGGTGGCGAAGTTGCGGCCCGGGTAGCCCTTGATGTGCAGCAGCAGCAGGTACTGCAGCGGCGTGATGCCCTCGGCCTGGACGACGTCCTCCGAGAAGCGCTCGAAGCGCCGGATCTGGTACCGGAATTCGGACAGCGCCTCGAAATCGGTCTTGGTGAGCGGCGGCGGCATGGGTCTCGTCGTGACTGGGCGAAGCCCGCCATTATGTCACAACGTGATGTATTTACTCAACTAGGCTCGTCGTCACGCCGGCGGCGCGCGAAAAAAAAGCCTGGCGCGAAGGCCAGGCCAGAGTCCTCGTCGACCTGTCGGCGGAAACCGGCGAGGGTTGGGATCTGCAACTTGATCAGGCTGCGATCTGGAAGGGACTGTAGGGCGAGCCAGGCTCATGGAGTGAGCCAGCCGCCGGCGTCCTTCCCGGACCGTCACTGATCGTTCAATCCCATCCCGTCGAGGATCAGGGGAATGGCCTTCTCGACTCGCGATTCCCGCGTGGCCGACTGCTTGGCGCCGGTGAAATGCAGGTGGTATTGGCGCTGGCGCCCCGGCGTCAATGCGAAGAATGCTTCGCGCAGCGCGGTATTCCTGTCGAGCCTGTCCTGGAATTCCTTCGGATAGATCAGGTCCGAGCTCTTCTTGAAATCCACCTTGGCGCCGGACTTCTCCAGTTCGACGGCCTCCTTGACGTAGCTGCGGATCGTCGCCTTGAGTTTCGTGATCTCGGCCGCCGACGTGAATCGCATCTGGCGCGCCGACTGCGAGTTCTCGCCGGGCTGCACGAGCAGGCCCTTGGCGTCCTTCATCAGCGCGCCCTTCATGAACAGCAGCGTGCAGGTGTCCTTCAGGGGCATGATCAGGACGATATTGGCGCCGTCCGCGGTATAGGTCGGCTTGCCCCATTTCAATTCCTCGCCCAGATCGCAACCCAGGAGGATCTCGCGCAGTCTGGCGATCTCCACCTGCCATTTCCTGGCCTTCGCGAACCAGGGGTCGACGGACGGATTGGCTTGGCTCATCTGGAAACTCCCGCGATTCGGTTGTTCGAATGGCGCCGACTCTACCTCGGTCGCGCCGGAGATATTCGGTCGACATGGTCCGCCGGGATTCGCGCCAACCTTGTTACTCACGCTCGCGGCGCCGCGTCGCCACCATGGACTCCGTCGACGCGCCACCCCGGACGTCGCGCCCAACCAAGCACGAGGAGTTCAGCATGAAGGACATCATCCATCGCATCGGCATCCGTGGCCCTGCCGCCCGGGTCTACGACGCGCTCGCGACCATTCCCGGCCTCGCGGGCTGGTGGACGGAGGAGACCACCGGCGAGTCCAAGGTCGGCGGCGTCGTCAAGTTCGTGTTCCATCTGGAGAACGGCGAGCTGCTCGGCGGCTTCGACATGGACGTCAAGGAGCTGTCGCCCGGCGACAAGGTGCGCTGGCAGGTCAAGGACGGTCCGCCCGAATGGATCGGCACCGCCATCGAGTTCAGCCTGTCGCGCCAGGACGACTTCACGATCGTGCTGTTCAGCCACCGCGGCTGGCGCGAGGAGGTCGAGTTCATGGCCCACTGCAGCACCAAGTGGGCGACGTTCCTGGTCAGCCTGCGCGACTTCGTCGAGACGGGCAAGGGCCAGCCCGCGCCGAACGACCTGCGCCTGGGCAACTGGCACTGAGCTGCCGTGGCTGGGGGGCGCGCCGGCACTGGCGGCGCGGCTCGAGCGGCGGCGCGCCTTCGGCAGTGACCCGGCGGCGGATCATTCCTGAAACGCGAAGACTCCATTGCGCGATTGCCCGCTTGTGGTCGCGGGGCGCGCCGGCAGATGCCGGTACCGACGAGCGAAACCCTCGCTCGCGGCGCCCGGCCGGCACCCGAACCGTGCCGCTGGACGAGTCCAACCCGACCCACACGCAGGCCTCATCATGCAAGTCCACGAGATCCTCGCCGCCACCCTGCTCGCCGCCAGCGCCTTCGGCGCGATGTCGCAGGAACTCGATCCGGGCGAGACGCTGCAGGCGAAGAACCTCTCGGCGCCGCGGCTGCACATCGCACCGTCAAATCCGCGCGACCTCTCGCACGTGATCGCGGCGGTGCGCGCCACCGAGTCCGACGCGCCGGCGACCGTCGCCGTGGCGGACACCTCCTGGGCGTCGCGCCACTTCAAGGATCGCTACGCCAGGAAGTGGCTGCGCGGCGACAAGCGGCCCGCGACCCAGGTGGCGGCCGGCCAGGCCGGTTGAACAAGGCCGGCCGCTGAAGCCAGCTCGGCCGGCCTGTCGCGGCCGGGTCACTGCAGCGTGATGGCGATGTCGTCCAGCACGAACGACGTCTGGCGCGACGAGTCCTCCGTGCCGCTGAAACGGATCGTGACCGTCTTGCCGAGCCAGGGCGTGAGGTCCAGCGTCCTTGGCGCATAGCCCGGCGCCGCGTTCAGGTTCGAGTACGTGCCGATCGTGGTGCTCGTGCTGCCGCTCGTGACCGAGACCGCCAGCTTGTCGTACTGCGTGGAGGTGGTCGCCTCGGCGGTATCGACGTGCAGGAAGAACGTCATCCTGGCGTTCTTGTAGCCGGAGGGCAGCTTGACCGTCTGCGCGAGCGTGTCGGTGTGAGCCGAGCCGTAGCCATCCAGCCAGGCGAACCCGGCGCCGCCGTGCGCGGACTCGCCGGCGCAAGCGGTCGAGGCGCAGATCACGCCCGACGTCGCCGTCCAACCCGTGCTGCCGGACTCGAAGCCGCCGTTGGCCAGGATCGGCTGCACGGGCGGCGGCTGCACCACGGGCACGCCCTCGGTCTTGCTCTGGGTGTTGCCCATCGTGTCCGTGACGGTCAGCGTGGCCGTGTACGTCGCGAAGGCCGGATAGGTATGCGTCGGGTTGGCGACCGTGTCGCTCGTGCCGTCGCCGAAGTTCCAGCGGTACGAGTTGATCGTCGAGCCGATGTCGGTGGACGAGTTGACGAAGGACGCGGTCAGGCCGTTCATCGTGAAGCTGAAGTCCGGCGTCAGCTGGCTCGGCGTGCACTCGCAGAACGCGGTGGCGAAGTGGTCGACCTGGATCGAGCCCCAGCCCGAGGCGTAGTCCCACCCCGTCGTGGCGGCGTAGCCCTGGTTGCCCGACGTGATGTCATGGAACCACTCGGGATGCGACGCGCCTCCCTGGTACAGCGTCTGCGCGGGGAAGGGCAGGCTGTTGCCGTCCATCGACTGGATGCGCGCCCAGAAGCCGGCCCACAACGGCGCGGCCAGCGACGTGCCGCCGATCTGCACCGGACTGCCGTCGACCAGCACGAGCGCGCCGCTGCTGGGCGAGGCGTCGTACGCGATGTCGGGCACGCCGCGCATGGTGGACGTGCCCAGCACGCCGGAGGCGACCTGCCAGCTCGGCGCCTTCTCCGTCAGCGAGGGGCCGCCGCCGGCGCCGCCGGAGCCGGATTGCTGGCAGTTGGACGCATCGGTGCAGGACCACGCGGTCTCTCCGGCCCAGGCGCCGTTGCTCGTCGACAGCGTCGTGCCGCCGACGGCCATGACGTACGGCGACACCGCGGGATAGCTCTGCGCCTTGCCGGCCGCGGTGCCGCATTCGAAGGCGCCGGAGTCGCCCGACGAGACCGAGAACATCTGGCCTTGCGTGAGCGCCGTCTCGAAGATCTGGTCCTGCGTGGGCTCGATCGAGACCTCGTCGGTCTCGCAGGCGCCGAGCGAGACGTTGATCGCGCGGGCCGTGTTGTCGGTGACGGCCCTGTTGTAGCCCTGGGTCAGGTCCGAGTCGCTCAGCGAGCCGACGTTGTAGAGGACGAGCGACTTGATCGAGCCGCCGGCCGCGGCCAGCGCGGCCTGCGAGTCCATGTTCCATTCGTCGATGCCCGAGGTGCCGCTGCTCGCGCTGCCGACCACGGTGGTCGTCACCGGCGGGGACGGGTAGCCCGCGCTCGTCGCGAAGCTCTTGAGGTCCTTGATCGTCTGCGTCAGGGAGCCCGACGTGATGATGCCGATGGTGGCGCTGGTCGCGCTGGGCAGGTCGGACGCACCGTAGATCACGGGAAAGCTCGGGATGCTCACGGCCGTGACGGCCTGCGTCGACGAGGCCGCGACGTGCGTCGCATCGGCGCGCTTGGCATGCACGCGCGCCAGGTGCACGGTCTGCAGCCCGACGACGCCCAACACCGTGTCGCCCAGCGCTGCAGGCACCATCGCGTCGGTGACGTTCGCGTAGGCCACGCGGCCCTGGAC
>DATCRO010000712.1:0-2240 GCA_036569025.1 Burkholderiaceae bacterium | reverse complement strand
TCCCTGCCTCGCCCCGTTGCCCGCCCCGCCATGAAGCTCGACTCCTACTGGACCGATAGCGCCGCAGCCTTCACGCCTGCAGCGCATGCGCTGCCGGAACAGGTCGACGTCGCGATCGTCGGCGGCGGGTTCACGGGCCTGTCCGCGGCGCTGGCGCTGGCGAAGCGCGGCGCGCGCGTCGCTGTCCTGGAGGCTGGTGCGCGTGTGGCGGCGGAGGCCTCGGGCCGCAATGGTGGGCATGTCAACAACGGGCTGGCCGTGGACTATGCCGATGTGGCCGCCAAGGTCGGCGTCGAAAAGGCCCGCGCCTGGTATCGGGCCTACGACGCCGCAGTGGACACCGTCGCGCGGCTGGTACGCGACGAGGCGATCGACTGCGATTTCCTGCGGCACGGCAAGCTCAAGCTCGCCACGCGGCCCAGCCAGATGGAGGCGCTCGAGCGCAGCGCTCGGCGCCTGATCGACGACGGCGTGGACATCGACGTCGAGCTCCTGGATGCGGCGCGGGTGCGCGCCGAGGTGCAGAGCGAGCGCTTCCACGGCGGCCTTCTCTACAAGCGCAGCGGCCAGATGCACATGGGCCGCTTCGCCCAGGGCCTGGCCGAGGCGGCGCAGCGCCACGGCGCGCAGATCCACACCGCCACGACGGTGAACCGGCTCGAGCGGCTCGGCCAGGGCCATGCGCACCGGCTGCATACCTCCCGCGGCACCGTCACCGCGCAGCAGGTCCTGCTGGCCACGGGTGCCACGCGCCATGGCGGCTACGGCAGCTTCGGCTGGCTGCGCCGGCGCATCGTGCCGATCGGCAGCTTCATCGTCGTGACCGAGCCGCTCGGCGCGCAGCGCGCACAGGCGCTGCTGTCGGCGCGGCGCACGTACACGACGATCGCGAACATCCATCACTATTTCCGGCTCACGGCCGATCACCGGCTGGTGTTCGGCGGGCGCGCGCGATTCGCGATCTCCAGCCCCCAGTCGGATGCCGCGAGCGGCGAGATCCTGCGCGCCGGGCTCGCGGAAACCTTTCCGCAACTGGGTGCCGTGCGCCTGGACTACTGCTGGGGCGGGCTGGTCGACATGACGCAGGACCGCCTGCCTCACGCCGGCGAGCGCGACGGCCTCTACTACGCCATGGGCTACAGCGGCCACGGCACGCAGATGTCGGTGCACATGGGCGAGCGCATGGCCGCCGTGATGAACGGCGATGCCGGCGCCAACCCCTGGCGCGACCGCGCCTGGCCCGCCATTCCCGGGCACTTCGGCCCGCCGTGGTTCCTTCCGGCCGTCGGCCTCTACTACTCGCTCAAGGACAAGCTGGCCTGAGCGCGCAGCGAGTCCGACCCGTTTCGTTCAGCGTTCGTTTGTTCTTCAACCCCCGGTCACCGGCCACACAGGAGTAACCCATCATGAGCGACAGCAGCAACAAGAGGTTCGAAGACCTCGTCGGTCCCGGCGAAAGCCTTCGCGTGATGAGCGCGTTGAAACGCGGCGCGTCGCGACGCGACGTGCTTGCGATGCTGATGGCCGGCGGCATGCAGGTCACGCTGGCGGGCAGCCTCGCGGGCATGGCGGTGTCCGCCCACGCGCAGACGCCGAGGCGCGGCGGGCGCATCCGCGTGGCGGGCGCCACTGCTGCGGCAACCGACACGCTCGATCCGGCCAAGCAGTCGAACCAGACCGATTACTCGCGCTGCAACATGGTCTACAACGGCCTGACCTCGCTCGACGGCAGCCTCACGCCGCAACCCGCGCTGGCCGAATCGTTCACCACCAAGGATGCCAAGGTCTGGGTCTTCACGCTGCGCAAGGGCGTGGTGTTCCACGACGGCAAGCCGCTCGCGCCCGCCGACGTGGTGTTCTCGGTGATGCGCCACAAGGACGCGGCCACCGCCTCCAAGGCCAAGGTGCTCGCCGACCAGATCGAGAGCGTGAAGGCCACGGGTCCGAACGAAGTGACGATCGTGCTGAGCGCGCCCAACGCCGACCTGCCGGTGATCCTGGGCACCTACCACTTCCACATCGTCAAGGACGGCACCACCGACTTCAACGCCGGCATCGGCACCGGCCCGTACAAGCTCAAGGAGTTCAAGCCTGGCGTGCGCGTCGTCGCCGTGCGCAACGAGAACTACTGGAAGCCCGGCCGCCCGTACCTGGACGAGATCGAGTACGTGGGCATCGCCGACGAGACGGCGCGCGTCAACGCGCTGCTGGCCGGCGAGCTGGACCTGATCGGCACGGTC
>DATCRO010000711.1:0-2090 GCA_036569025.1 Burkholderiaceae bacterium | reverse complement strand
AGCTGCTGGTAGCGCTGGCGCATGGCGGCGGTGTCGATGCGCGCGAGCGTCTCCGCCTTCACTTCCTGGCCGTAGGGATGCACGCCGTAGACGTCGGCCGCAAAAGCGCGGCCGGCCACGGTGGCGGGCTTGGTGTTGGCCTCCTTGATGGCGGCGTTGATGCGCTCGCGCTCGCGCTGCCATACGTCGTCGGGGAAGGAGGGCTCGCCGATCTCGCGTGCTGCGAGCGCCACCGCCTTGTTCAGCAGCGCCGGATCGGACAGCGAGCGCAGCGAATAGCTGGTGCGGTCGGTGCCCGCGCTCACGTCGAAGCTCGCGCCCAGATCGGCCCAGGCCTCGCCCAGGGCGTTCTGGTCGAGCGCGGGCTCGCCGTTCCTGCCGGCGCGCACGCCCTTCTCGACCATGGTCGCAGTCACGCTGGCCAGGCCGGCCTGCGCGGCAGGGTCGCGGCGGCTGCCGGCATCGAAGTCGAGTTGCGCATCCACGATCGGCAGCGCGTTGGTCGACACCAGGTAGATCTTGGCGCCGTTGGCCAGCGTCCAGTGCTGGATAGGCAGCGCGGCCTGCGCGCCTGGGATGCCCGCCACGGCGACGACGCCGGCGAGCAGGGCGCGGCGCGCGGTCTTCATGAGAGTGTTCTGCATGGGAATGGTGACCTTTCAGCGCATCTCGCCCGCGGGGGCGGCGAAACCGCGGCCGCGCGGCTTGGACTCGGGCGGCAGGGGACGCAGCGTGGCGACGGTGAGCTGGTCGTCGCCGAAGTATTTGGCGGCCACGGCCTGCACCTGGGCGGCCGTGACGGATTGCAGCCGCGCGACGATGCGCTCGCTGGCGTCCAGCGGAAGGCCCTGGATCCAGTTGCTGCCGAGTTCGCGCGCCTGCGCCATCACGGAGTCGCGCTTGTAGGTCTCGCTCGCCACCCACTGGGTCTTGACGCGGGCCAGTTCGGCCTCGCCCACGCCCTCCTTGGCGATGCGCGCGACCTGGGCGCGCAGCGCGGCCTCGACCACCTCCGCACTCTTGCCGGCGGCCGGAACGCCGTCGAGCACGAAGAGCTGCGGGCCGCGTCCGATGAAGCCCGAGTACGCACCGGCCGAATCGGCGACGCGGTCGGGCCCCTGGGTCAGCGCGCGGTCGAGCCGGGCGCCGGAATAGCCGTCGAGCACGGCCGAGAGCACCACCAGCGCCCAGGCGTCGCTGTTCACGTCGTCGATGCTGGCGAGCTGCGGCACGCGGTAGGCGAGCGACACGTAGGCCTGCTCGGCCGGCGCCTTCAGCTCGATGCGGCGGATGCCGCGCTGCGCCGGCTCGATGCGCGGCTTGCGCGCGGGCACGGCGCGCGCGGGGATCCGGCCGTAGTACTTCTCGGCCATGGCGCGCACCTGCGCCACGTCGACGTCGCCGGCCACCACGACGACGGCGTTGGCGGGCACGTACCACTGCCTGAAGAACGCGCGCGCGTCATCGGGCGTCATGGCGTCGAGGTCGCTCATCCAGCCGACCACGGGGCGGTGATAGGGAGAGGCGGTGAAGACGGCGGCGTTCTGCTGCTCGCCGAGCAGGGCGCGCGGCTGGTCTTCGGTGCGCAGGCGGCGCTCTTCCTTGACCACCTCGATCTCGCGCTTGAACTCGTCGTCGGGCCACTGGTTGTTGGCGAAGCGGTCCGATTCGAGCTTCATCACCTGCTCGAGGCTGCCGACCGGAATCTGCTGGTAGTAGCCGGTGTAGTCGCGGGTGGTGAAGGCGTTCTCCTGGCCGCCGAGGGCGGCGACGCGGCGGGAGAACTCGCCGGGCTTGATGTCCTTGGTGCCCTTGAACATCATGTGTTCGAGCGCATGGGCCACGCCGGAGGTGCCGTCGACCTCGTCGATGGAGCCGACGCGGACCCAGACCATCTGCACCGCCGTGGGCGAGCGCCGGTCGGGCTGGACGATCAGCGTCATGCCGTTGGCGAGCGTGAATTGCTGGGGACCGGGAGCCGCTGCTGCTGCGGCGGCGGAAGGCGGGGCGGATTGGGCCTGGGCAGGCACGGCCCACGGCGCCAGGAGCGCCATCGCCAGCACCGCACCAGACGCAGCACGGCGTGGCGG
>DATCRO010000710.1:0-3181 GCA_036569025.1 Burkholderiaceae bacterium | reverse complement strand
GCCTGGTTGGTCGTGGCGTACGCCTCGCTCGCGGACGACGATGGCGCGTCGGCGGCGCCGGAAACCGTGGTCACGGCTTCGACCGTCGGGGTCGAGCCGTCGCCGGAGCCCCCGCCACCGCAAGCGGTGATGGCGGCGGTGGTCAGGGCCAGGGCAATGCTGGTTGCCATGCGGAGACTGGGATTGCTTTGAGACATGGAGATTGTGGTCTGAATCCAGGCGCGATGCAGGCACTCCCGCAATCGATCGCAGGCGGCCGTACGGCATTCCGTGCTCATCGGTCAGCGACTGCCGCGATGAACGGGTGCCGTGTAACGAGATGTCTTCGGATGACTCGTGCCGGCTTGGAAACACTTGCGCGTTTCCGTGTCGCCATGCCCAGTTCTTCGGCGGCGACGCAGGCGCGTTGAGTCCGTCGAACTCGCGAGAAGAGCGGTGTTCGAGAACTAATTCGGGCGCACACCCGGTCTTCGCTCGGCCGTAGGCGAGCGATCAAGAAACCCCCTCGACCTCCCCTCGAGAAAGTGCAGGGGCATGGTGCCGTCACATCGAGAGACGCGACACCCAGTGAGGTATCTCGATGTATCCATTGGACACGCAATCCTGAACGTCCGACCTGCGCGGATCGGCCGATTTCCCCATGCGAATGCGCGCGGTGACCGGGACGCGACGGCGCTGCGCGCCTCGACGGACGCGCGACATGACGATCGCGTGACGCCGCACCGCGCTCCCGCGCGATACGGCCGGAGGCATCAGGCCGCTGCTATCTTTTCGTTTCCAATTAGCGCCGCCTCGAACAGGCGCGCGGAGCGTTCCCAGCTCGAATCGGCCACGGTGCGCGCCGCGCCTTCGGAGACCTCGCGCCAGCGCGCCGCGTCCAGCCGCAGGATGCGCAGCACGCCCGCCGCGAGGCCGGCCACGTCGTCCACGTCGGCCAGCGCGCCGTTGACGCCGTCGACGATGGCCTCGACCGGCCAGCCCGTGCGCGTGGAGACCACCGGCGTGCGGCACGCCATGGCCTCCATCGCCATCAGGTTGAAGCCTTCGGTCTTGCTGCACGTGAGCCACACGTCGCAGCTCGCGTAGACCTCGCGCAGCCTGTCCTGCGGGGCCTGCAGCGTCAGCGCGATGCCCTCGAGGCGGTCGCGGTACCTGGCCGGCGCGTCGGAGCCGAGCGCCACGACCTCGACCTCGGGCATCTCCTTGCGCACCGCGGCGATCACGGCCAGCGCGATGTCGAAGCTCTTGTTGTCGTTCTCCGAGAACAGCGTCCCCAGGCGCGGCCGCGCGTTGCGCTCGCGCGGCGGCGCGAAGAACAGCGAGCGGTCGACCGCGTTGGGGACGATCGTGCAGCCCTGGCGGTTGCCGTCGCGCTCGATCGCCTCGGCGAGCCAGCGCGCGACGGCGACCTTGCGCAGGTCCGAGCGGTACGTGGCGACCACGCGGTCGATCGGCTGGCCCTTGAACACCTCGTGGCCCTGCACGAAGTAGACCTTGCGTCCCTTGGAGGCCGGCATCGCGGCGACGAATTCGGCGGTCTCCCACCAGGTCGCGACGATCACGTCGGCGTCGGGCACGTCGGACGCGAGCACCGGGCGCGGACGCTCCAGGAGCTTCGTGGGCACGCCGGTGCCGTCCATGTGCGAGGGCGGTTGCGGCCGCATGACCTTGGGCGGCAGGCGCAGCTTGCGACGCCAGTCGGCCAGCCGCCCGCGCACGGCGCGCGGCGGCGCCACGACCTGCACCTCGTGCCCGAACGATTGCAGGTACTTCGCGTGGATGGCGACGACGCGAATGCCGCCGGTCATGTTCAGGGGCGGGCAGACAAAGGTGATCTTCATTCGGGGCAGGGCGCGGGAGTGGGCGAGGCCCGCCGGAAGGCGAGGGGCGGCGCCTGCAAAAGCAAGCGGCGTTCCGCGCGGGCCCGGGCGGGCGGGGGCCATCGTATAGGATGCCGGGCCTGCGTCGCCGGGGAGGCGCCGCGAGGCGTCGCGATCCCCCGATCCGGGGAGCCGGAAGCGGCCGGATGCGCGGCCCGCACCAACTCGGCAGCAAAATTGCTACCGGCTGTCGATCGACGGCCCAAGCGCCGTGCCGGAACCCGAAATTACCGCCTCCATGACCCTTGCCCCGACGACCCCCGCGACCGGCCCCGGCGCGTCCGCGCGCGACGCCGGGATCGGCATGGTCGTCATCGGCCGCAACGAGGGCGCGCGCCTCGTGCGCTGCCTCGAGGCCTGCGCACGCGAGGGCGGCGCGGTCGTCTACGTCGACAGCGGGTCGACCGACGGCTCGCCCGACGCCGCGCGGCGGCTCGGCGCGACGGTGGTGGCCCTGGACATGTCGATCCCGTTCACGGCGGCGCGTGCCCGCAACGAGGGGTTTTCCGCGCTGATGCGCCTGCATCCGGGCACGGCGCGCGTGCAGTTCCTCGATGGCGACTGCGAGCTGGCCGCGGGCTGGTTGGCCGCCGCCAACGCGTTCCTCGACGCGCATCCCGAAATTGCCGCAGTGTGCGGCCGCAGACTGGAAAGATTTCCAGAGGCGTCGGTCTACAACCGCCTGTGCGACATCGAATGGAACACGCCCGTCGGCGAGGCGCTGGCCTGCGGTGGTGACGTCCTGATACGTTCGCAACCGCTTGCTGCGGCGGGCGGCTATCGCGACGACCTGATCGCCGGCGAAGAACCGGAGCTGTGCGTGCGCTTGCGCGCGGCGGGCTGGAAGATCTGGCGCCTCGGCCACGACATGACCTGGCATGACGCCGCGATGACGCGCTGGATGCAATGGTGGCGCCGCAACGTACGCTCGGGCCATGCCTTCGCCGAGGGCGCGGCGCTGCACGGCGCGCCGCCGGAACGCCATTTCGTCGCGCAGACGCGGCGCGCGCTCCTGTGGGGCGGCGCGCTGCCGCTCGTGCTGCTCGTGGCCACGCTCGCATGGTGGCCGCTGGCGGCGCTGTGGCTCGTCTATCCGCTGCAATGGCTGCGCGTGGCGCTCAAGTTGCAGCGCGCGGGCCAGCCGATACCCTGGACGCAGTCCGCCTTCTTCCTGCAGGGCCGCTTCGCCGAGGCGGTGGGCGCCTTGCGGTTCTGGTGGGGCCGCACGACCGAACGCAGGAGTGCCATCATTGAATACAAGTGAATCGGGCGCACGCGGGCTGCAGGCCGCGCGCATGGAG
>DATCRO010000709.1:0-5501 GCA_036569025.1 Burkholderiaceae bacterium | reverse complement strand
CCGCCAGCACGAGCCGCGGCGTCGCGCCCGTTCGCGCCTGCGCCGCCGCTTCGGCCAGTTTCACCAGCGCCCGCGCCAGTGCCGCCCGGGACGCGCCATGCCCGACGGCCAGTGCATCGCAACAGCGTTCGCGCTCGCGCGCGAGACCGGCCTGCAGCGACCAGGCGGCCGGATGGAACCACAGGAGCGCCAGCACGAGGCGCTGCAGCAGGTTCCAGCGCAGGTCGCCACGGCGCAGATGGGCCAGCTCGTGCAGCAGCACGGCGTCGAGCTCGGCCGGCGCAAGCCGCTCGGCCAGGTCGCGCGGCACCAGCAGCCACGGGCGCCACCAGCCCGCCACCTGGGGACCGGCGACGGCGGCCGCGCGCACGACGGGTGCGACATCGACGAGCCCGCGCCGGACCGAGCGCCGCAGCGACGCACGCACCCGCGCGCAGGCGGGCGCGGACGCGTCACGCAGGCGCGCGAGCGCCCGCGCCTCGCGCGCGAGCCGCAGCAGCATCGCCAGCGCGCCGAGCCCCCACACCGCCGCGGCCCCGAGCCCGAGCGCGACACGAAGGGTGTCGGCCCCGGACGGCAGCGCCGCGACCAGCGGGCCCTTCGGCGGCGCCTGCGCCGCCGCGAGCAGGGCCGCCTGCAGCACCGCCAGCGTCAGTGCGGGCAGCACCAGCAACGCGGCCAGGTGCAGGCACGCCAGCCGATGACGCGCTTCCGGCGCCGCGACGGCCCGGCGCCACGCCTGCCACGACAGCAGCACCAGCACGCCCTGCAGCGCGACCGCCAGCAGGCCCCAGCCTTCGAGTCGCGCCAGATAGGCCAGCGTGAAGCCGCTCACGCGCGACCCTTTCGCGGCTTGCCCGCCGGCGCCTCGGGGCGTTCGAGGCGCGCGATCATCTCCTTGAGCTGCACCAGTTCGTCCGCGTCGACCGGCCGCGCGTCGAGCGCCTGCATCGCCAGCGCCAGCGACGAGCCCGAGAACGCGGTGTCGATCCAGCCACCGACCAGTCGGTTCAACGTGGGTCGCTCGGACACCGCCGCCTCGTAGACGTGCTGGCGCGCCTCGTCCCTGCGCGTGAGCAGCCCCTTGGCCAGCATGTTCTGCATGAGCTTGAGGGCGCTCGTGTAGCCGGTGTCCGTGTCGGCGTACACGGCCGCGTGCACGTCGCGCACCGTGGACGGCCCGTCGCGCCACAGCACGCGCAGGATGGCCAGTTCGGCGGCGGTGGGCGGCGGCGTCTTGCTCATGGGCTCATTGTGCGCGCGCCATCCACTCCGCGCCATGCGCACAAGTGGCACTTGGCCGCCGGCAAGGCGAGGGAAAGGGCCCCAGACCCACCATCGTCTTCCACCGCAGCTGCCCCGGCGCGGGCGGCGCCCGATCGGGGCGCCCGCGCCGCCGGGCACAATCGGGCCCCATGCCCATCGCCTCGCGTCCGACGCTGCGCCGTTTCGTCGCCGCCGCGTCGGTCATCCTGCCGTCAAGGGCCGCAAGCGCCCATGGCGGCTACGATGCGATGCACGACCAGCACGTCACTTCGCCAGCAGCACCATGAAACTCGCCACCTGGAACGTCAACTCCCTGGGCATCCGCCTGCCCCACCTGCTGGCCTGGCTGGCCGAGACGCAGCCCGACGCGGTGGTGCTGCAGGAGACCAAGCTGGTCGACGAGAAGTTTCCGCACGCGCAGCTCAAGGAGGCCGGCTGGCACGTCGAGTTCTTCGGGCAGAAGACGTACAACGGCGTGGCGCTGGTGTCGAAGCTGCCGGCCAGCGCCATCGTGCGCAACATCCCCGGCCATGCCGACGAACAGGCGCGCGTGATCGCGGGCACCATCGGCGACGTGCGCATCGTGGGCGGCTACTTCCCGAACGGCCAGGCACCCGGCAGCGAGAAGTTCGCCTACAAGATGGCCTGGCTCGACGCGCTCAAGGGCTGGCTCGCCACCGAGCTCGCCGCCAATCCGAAGCTGGTGCTGATGGGCGACTTCAACATCGCCCCGGAAGACCGCGACGTGCACGATCCGGTGCTGTGGTACGGCCAGATCCACTGCACCGACGAGGAGCGCGCCCACTTCCGCGGCCTGTGCGGCCTGGGCCTGCACGATGCCTTCCGCCTGCTCGAGCAGCCGCCCAAGCAGTGGAGCTGGTGGGACTACCGCAACCTCGCGTTCCGCAAGAACCAGGGGCTGCGCATCGACCACATCCTGGTCAGCGAGCCGCTGCGCGCCGGCGTGCGCGCCTGCACGATCGACAAGGCGCAGCGCAAGCTCGAGCGTCCCAGCGACCACGCGCCGGTGATCGTCGAGATCGACCTGCCCGCGGCCTGAAGCGTCAGGCCACGCGCCTGGCAGGCCCCGGTCTCCGGGCGACGGGCCACAGCGCGACCGCGTTGCCCAGGATCGCCAGCGCGATGCCGGCCAGCGTCAGGCCCGTCCACAGGAAGTTCTCGAGCACGCTGGACACCATCAGCGCCACCAGCGGCGTGAGCACGCCCACGTAGCCCGCCTTCGCCGCGCCGACGCGATGCACCAGCGCGTAGTAGGCGCCGAAGGCCACGATGGAGCCCAGCAGGGCCAGCCACCCGAGCGAACCCAGGAACACGGGCCGCCACGACCAATTCCAAGGCGTGCCCGCCAGCAGCGCATGCGCGAGCGCGGCGCCCGCGCCCCATGCCATCGCCCAGGCGAGCGGCGCCCAGCCGCGCACGCCGAGCCGGTGGTAGCCCGCCGCGGCGATCGTCGACAGGCTGGACAGCAGCACCGAGGCCATCGTCAGCTCCGCGCCCCATACCACCTGCTGCGAGGCCGTCAGCCGCGTGAACTCGTGCCAGAAGATCAGCACCACGCCGGCGACGCCCGCGACGCCGCCGATCGCCACGCGCCGGGACATCGGCGTGCCGAGGAACAGCCGCGCGAGCGCCAGGCCGAACAGCGGCGACGCGGCATACCCCACCGCGACGACGCCGCTGGCCACGAAGCGCTCGGCCTCGTAGACGCACACATAGCTGGCGTAGAAGCCCGTCAGGCCCTGGGCGATCACCAGCGCCTGCGCCTTGGGCGGCAACCGCAGCGGGATGCGGCGCGCGACGCAGAACGCGAGCAGCACCGTCGCGGCCAGGCCGAAGCGGATGGCCACGCCCAGCGTCGGCGCGAGGACGTCGATCTGGGCGGTGATGGCGAACCAGGTCGTGCCCCAGATCAGGATGCAGATCGCGTAGAGGGCGGAAGTCGGCAGGTGCATGGGGCCGCGCAGTTTGCCACGCATCCTCCGACCCTCGCCGGGCAAAGGCCCGCTTTCGGTGCGCGGCTTTGCACCTCACGCTGCCGCTGGCAACCCGCCGCCGGCGACGCGTTCAGCCCCCGCGCGACTCCACCACCTTGAGCGCCGCGCGCGCCTGGTCGATCGCCTCGCGATTGAGCTCGCGCGACGACGGCGTGCCGACGCGGGCGTTGTGCAGCACGCCCTCCAGCAGCGGTCGCGCCTGCGCGTCGCGGCCCAGGCTGGCCAGGAAGATGCCGTAGGCGGCCTGCGTCTCGGTGGTGTTGTGCACGTGCATGGCGTGGTCGAAGGCCTCGAGCGCGCGGGCCTCGTCGACCTGGGCCAGCGCCTGCGCGCGCCACAGCGCGGCGTCGCCGCCGGCGTCGCGCGGGGAGTCGGCGATCAGTGCGTCCAGCGTGGCGGCGGCGTCGGCGTGGCGGCCGGCAAGCAGTTGCGCGCGCGCCAGCCCGCGGCGGAACTTCACGTCCCTGGCGTACGGGCCGCTGGCGCAGGCCTGGAACTGCTCGACGGCGTCGGCGTAGTCGCCGCGCGCCAGCAGCGCCTCGGCCAGGCGCGAGCGGTTGTCGACCGTGGGCGTGCGCTCGAAGGCGAGGCGCGCCTCGCGCAGCTCGCGGTTCGGGTCGACGATGGACTTGACGACGCGCGCCGACTTGCGGGCCACGGTCGAGTGGCGCATCTCGGGCAGGTACTCGGCGAAGAAGTAGATCAGGCTGCCCAGGAACGGCGCGATGATCAGGATGAACACCCAGTACATCTGCCGCCCGGTGCGCACGGCGTGGACGGCAAAGAAGATCGCGATGGCGATGTCCAGGAAGCCAAGAAGCGGCACGAGATTCCTCCCAACGTTGTGGGTGGAATTGTAGGCGGCGTGCGTGAAGCCCCCCCGCGCGCGCCCGGGGGCGCGTGACGCCCGCGGGCCCGCGGGCGCGGGAAACTCAGTCCTCGAGCCCGAGCTCCTGGATCTTGCGCGTGATCGTGTTGCGCCCGATGCCCAGCTTCTGCGCGGCCTCGATCCGGCGGCCGCGCGTGAGCGCCAGCGCCGTGCGGATCAGCTGCCCCTCGAACTGGCGGCTGAGCTGGTCCCAGACGTCGGGCGAACCGGCGTCCAGCAAGGTGCGCGCGGCGAACTCGAGGTCGCCCAGCCAGTTGCTCCCGGCGGGCACGCCCGCCAGATGGGCGGCGGGCAACACGCTGGTGCCTGGCGCCCCATCCGTGCCCATGACGGCCGCGGCGGCGTGGCCGTCCGCCGCCGGCGCGGTCTGCGGCTCGGTCGCGCCGGCGCGCGGGAGGCTGCCGCGCGGGGCGGTCAGCTCGGGGGGCAGGTCCTTGCTCTCGATCACCTGGGCCGGCGCCATC
The DNA here is from genome assembly GCA_036569025.1 of Burkholderiaceae bacterium. Classification (GTDB taxonomy): domain Bacteria; phylum Pseudomonadota; class Gammaproteobacteria; order Burkholderiales; family Burkholderiaceae_C; genus Scleromatobacter. The sequence goes on along the minus strand of DATCRO010000709.1, from coordinate 867 downwards.
ACGGTGAGCCAGTGGCAGACATTCTCGAGCTGGCGCACGTTGCCGGGGAAATCGAATCCCTTCATCGCCTCGAGCGCGTCGTCGGTGATGCGCTTGGGTTCGACGCCCAGTTCCTTGGCGCTTTTCTGCAGGAAGAAGCGCGCGAGCGTCGGCACGTCCTCGATGCGCTCGCGCAGCGGCGGCAGACGCAGGCGGATCACGTTGAGGCGGTGGAACAGGTCCTCGCGGAATACCCCTTGGCGTACCCGCTCCTCGAGGTTCTGGTGCGTCGCGGCGACCACGCGCACGTTGGACTTGATCGGCTGGTGGCCGCCGACGCGGTAGAACTGGCCGTCGCTGAGCACGCGCAGCAGGCGCGTCTGCAGGTCGAACGGCATGTCGCCGATCTCGTCGAGGAACAGCGTGCCGCCGTCGGCCTGCTCGAAGCGGCCGCGGCGCATCGTCTGCGCGCCGGTGAACGCGCCGCGCTCGTGGCCGAACAGCTCGGACTCCAGCAGGTCCTTCGGGATGGCCGCGGTGTTGATCGCGACGAACGCGCCGTTGCTGCCGTGGTCGCCGCGCGGGCTGTGGCGGTGCAGCGCACGCGCCACCAGTTCCTTGCCCGAGCCCGACTCGCCGGTGATCAGCACCGTGACGTTGCTCTGCGACAGCCGTCCGATCGCGCGGAACACGTCCTGCATCGCCGGCGCCTGGCCGAGCATCTCGGGCATCTGCGCGGCCTTCTCGTCGCGCACTTCCTCGGAGAGGCTTTCGCTCACCGCGCGCCGGATCAGCTCGACCGCCTTCGGCACGTCGAACGGCTTGGGCAGGTATTCGAACGCGCCGCCCTGGAAGGCGCTGACCGCACTGTCGAGATCGGAATAGGCC
>DATCRO010000708.1:0-2050 GCA_036569025.1 Burkholderiaceae bacterium | reverse complement strand
CCCATAATGCCGCGGTGAACCAGTACATCCGCGGCGGCCACAAATGACGCCGGTGAACCACTTCGCCGGCGGCGCGGCCGGCCGCTTCGTCACGTTCGAAGGCATCGACGGGGCCGGCAAGTCCTCGCACATCGAGGCGCTCGCCGACTGGGCGCGCGCCCGCGGCGCCGAGGTGGTGCTGGCGCGCGAGCCCGGCGGCACGCCGCTGGCCGAGAAGCTGCGCGGGCTGTTCCTGCACGACGCGATGGATCCGCTGACCGAGGCGCTGCTGGTGTTCGCGGCGCGGCGCGACCACCTGCGCCAGGTCATCGAGCCGGCGCTGGCGCGCGGCGCGCTCGTGCTGTGCGACCGCTTCACCGATTCCACCTTCGCCTACCAGGGCGCGGGCCGCGGCTTCGACACGGCCGTGCTCGGGCAGCTCGAGGCCTGGGTGCAGCAAGGCCGGCAGCCCGACCTCACGCTCTGGTTCGACGTCGATCCGGCCGTCGCCGCGCAGCGCCGCGCCGCGGCGCGCGATGCCGACCGACTCGAGCGCGAGGACGCGGCGTTCTTCGCCCGCGTGCGCGGCGGGTACGCGTCACGCGCGCAGGCGGCGCCCGCGCGCTTTGCGCGCATCGACGCGTCGCAGCCGCTCGACGCGGTGCGCGCGGATGCGGTCGCGGCGCTGGCGTCGCGCCATTGGTTCCCCGGGCCGGAATCGAACCTTCAGTCCGCATGACCGCCGCCCCCGACGATTCCACGCTGCCCTGGCTGGCCGGCCCGGCGCGCGACATCGCCACGCGCCAGCGCGGCCACGCGCTGCTGCTGCAGGGCAATGCCGGCGCGGGCGTGTTCGAGCTGGCGCTGCGCGTCGCGCGCACCTGGCTGTGCGAGACGGACGGTGCCGACGCGCCGTGCGGCCGCTGCACCGCCTGCCACCTGCTGGCCACCAACAGCCATCCCGATTTCCTGGCGCTGCTGCCCGAGCTGACGCAGGTCGAGCTCGGCTGGAGCGTCGGCGGCAACGACGCGCCCGAGGCGGGCGACGGCGAGGGCAAGGCCAAGCGCAAGCCCAGCAAGGAGATCCGCATCGAGGCCGTGCGCGACGCGATCGGCTGGACGCAGAAGAGCTCGTCGCGCGGCCGCGCCAAGGTGCTGCTGCTGTTCCCGGCCGACGCGATGAATCTTGTGGCGTCCAATGCGCTGCTCAAGACGCTGGAGGAGCCGCCCGCCGGCGTGCGCCTGCTGCTGGTGGCCGAGGACGCCGAGCGCCTGCTGCCCACGCTGCGCAGCCGTTGCCAGCGCCTCCTGTTCGAGGGGCCGACGCCCGACGAGGCGCTCGCCTGGCTGCAGGGGCAGGGCGCGGCGAACGCGCCCGTGCTGCTCGCCGCGGCCGGCGGCCAGCCGCTGGCCGCGCGCCGCCTGGCCGCCGAGGGCTTCGACGCCGCCGCCTGGGTCGCGCTGCCGCAGCGCGTGGCGCGCGGCGCCTGGGAGCCGCCGCCCGGCGCGACGCTGCCGCGCCTGCGCGAGGTGCTGCAGAAGCTGTGCCACGACGCCATGGCCGTGGCCGCCGGCGCCGCCCCGCGCTACTTCCCCGCCGCCAGCCTGCCGCCTGCGGCCGCCTGGCCCAAGTTGGCCGACTGGTCGCAGTCGCTGGCCCGCCTCGCGCGCCACGACGAGCACCCGTTCAACGCCCCGCTGATCACCGACAGCCTGCTGGCCGAGGCGAAGGCGGTGTGGGCGAGGCCGCGGCGCGCGGGTTGAGCGCGCGCGACGCCCGCTGGGGTGTCGCATGGGGGTCAGTGCGCATGGGGGTCAGGTCTTGAAATTTGCGGGGTCAGGTCTTGAATGTTGCACGGCCGGGCTCTGCGCATCGCCGCTTGCCGCGGAATCGTCATTCGTCACGTCATGCAAAAGGCAAGACCTGACACTGCAACATTCAAGACCTGACCCCGCAAGATTCAAGACCTGACCCCGTCCGGGGCGCGCCGCATCTCGATCGCCCCGAACGGGCAGCGCAGCGCACACAGGCTGCAGCCGGTGCAGCCGTCGACCGAATGCAGCACGGCCG
>DATCRO010000707.1:0-7370 GCA_036569025.1 Burkholderiaceae bacterium | reverse complement strand
GCCCAGCCGCTGCCGTCGCCCAGCGACTGGACGTTCGACATGATCGAGCGCTACCACGAGGTGATTCGCGAGACCGCGCAGCGCTTCGGCCTGGACACCTATCCGAACCAGCTCGAGATCATCACCTCCGAGCAGATGATGGACGCCTATGCCAGCGTGGGCATGCCGGTGAACTACCGCCACTGGAGCTACGGCAAGGAGTTCATCGCCACCGAGAAGAACTACAAGCGCGGCCAGATGGGCCTGGCCTACGAGATCGTCATCAACTCCGACCCGTGCATCTCCTACCTGATGGAGGAGAACACGATGGCGATGCAGGCGCTGGTCATCGCGCACGCGGCCTACGGCCACAACAGCTTCTTCAAGGGCAACTACCTGTTCCGGATGTGGACGGACGCGTCGTCGATCATCGACTACCTCGTCTACTCGAAGGACTACGTCGCGCGCTGCGAGGAGCGCCACGGCATCGACGCCGTCGAGGAGCTGCTCGACTCGTGCCACGCGCTGATGAACCATGGCGTCGACCGCTATCGCCGCCCGAGCAAGCTGTCGCTGGCGCAGGAACAGGCGCGGCGCGAGGACCGCGAGGCCTACGCGCAGCTGCAGGTCAACGACCTCTGGCGCACGCTGCCGCGCCGCGCGGCCAGCGACGACTCGGCCTCCGAGGAGCGCCGCTTCCCCGCCGAGCCGCAGGAGAACCTGCTGTACTTCATCGAGAAGAACGCGCCGCTGCTGGAGCCCTGGCAGCGCGAGATCGTGCGCATCGTGCGCAAGATCGCGCAGTACTTCTACCCGCAGCGCCAGACCCAGGTGATGAACGAGGGCTGGGCCACGTTCTGGCACCACCGGCTGCTCAACCAGATGTACGACGACGGCTACCTGTCGGACGGCATGATGATCGAGTGGCTGAAGTCGCACACCAACGTCGTCGCCCAGCCGCCCGTGACCTCGCGCCACTACTCGGGCATCAACCCGTACGCGCTGGGCTTCGCGATGTACACCGACATCAAGCGCATCTGCGAGTGCCCGACCGACGAGGATCGCCAGTGGTTCCCCGACTTCGCCGGCTCGCCCTGGCTGCCGACGCTCGACCACGCGATGCGCAACTTCAAGGACGAGAGCTTCATCGGCCAGTACCTGTCGCCCAAGCTGATGCGCGACTTCCGCTTCTTCGCGATCGTCGACGACGAGAAGGACAGCGAGCTCGAGATCTCCGCCATCCACGACGAGAACGGCTACCGGGCGCTGCGCGAGTCGCTGTCGCGCCAGTACGACCTGGGCTCGCGCGAGCCCAACATCCAGGTCTGGAACGTGAACCTGCGCGGCGACCGCTCGCTGACGCTGCGCCACAGCCAGCACAACGACCGTCCGCTGCACGAGAGCTCGCAGGAGGTGCTCAAGCACGTCGCGCGCCTGTGGGGCTTCGACGTTCACCTGGAGAGCGTCAACGGCAAGGGCGAGACGACGCGTCGCTGGTCGGTCACGCCGCCGCATGGCTGATCGTTCGATCCGCGACGACGGGCCGCCTCATCGTTTTCCATCATTCGGCCGCCGTTCGTCGGCGCCGGTGATGACGCCGCGCGCGAGTCGCGGTAAGGTGGCGCCGCAAAAGAACGAGGGAGACAAGGTTCGACGCATGCTGAAGATCGCAATGCTCGCAGCGGCCGTGGCGCTGGCCGCGTCCGCAGGGACGACCACCAATCCGGCGGCCGACCCCGTCACCTCGAGCGCCGCCGCCGCGGACACGCCATGCCACCCCGGCCAGCCGCTGGAGCTCGCCTGCGCGCTGCGCGTGGCCGACGCCGCGGGCGACGCGAGCGACGCGCCGGCCGAGCTCGCCAGCCTGGCGCCGCCCGTCGCGAGCAGCTTCGACGGGTCGCCGCACCGGTCCGCGGACGACCTCGCGTTCAAGGACGCCGCCACCGACGCAGGCTCGGTGCTGCCCGCCGGCCTGGATCGCGAACGCGACCACTCGCACCGCCTCGCACCGGCGCTGCTCGCGCTCGGCGCGCTGGTCATCCTGCTGCGCCGCCGCCCGACCTGAGGCCGGGCGCAGGTGACAGGCCGCCGCCGCTGACGGCGCTCGATCCCTCGCGCCTTGCCGCCGTCACGCCGGACCGAAGATCTTTCCCGGGTTCATGATGTCGTGCGGATCGAGCGCGCGCTTGATCTCGCGCATCATCGCCACCGCGCCGGCGCCCGTCTCCTCGAGCAGGAAGCCCTGCTTGTGCAGCCCGATGCCGTGCTCGCCGGTGCAGGTGCCGCCGGCCGCGATCGCGCGCTGCACCAGCTGGTGGTTCAGGCGCTCGGCCGTCTCGCGGTCCGCCGCGCTGGCGGGGTCGATGAGATAGGCGACGTGGAAGTTGCCGTCGCCGACGTGGCCGACGAGGAAGTGCGGGATGCCGGCGGCCTCGGCCTCGGCCAGCGCCTGCGTGACCGCGTCGGCCAGGCCGGAGATCGGCACGCAGCAGTCGGTCGTCACCGCGCGGCAGCCCGGACGCAGTTGCAGGCCGGAGAGGAACGCGTGATGGCGCGCCGTCCACAGGCGCGTGCGCTCCTCGGGCGTCGTCGCCCACTGGAACGCGGTGCCCCCGCGCTCGGCGGCCAGCTCCTGCACGGTGGCGGCCTGCTCGGCGACGCTCGTCTCGCTGCCGTGGAACTCCATCAGCAGCATCGGCTTCTCGGCCAGGCCCAGCTTGTCGTTGCGGTTGACGGCGATGACGGCATTGGCGTCCAGCAGCTCGCAGCGCGCGATGGGAACCCCCATCTGGATGATGGCGATCACGGTGTCGACCGCGGCGGTCGCGTCGTCGAACGAGCAGATGGCCGCGGCCACGCTCTCGGGCAGCGGGTGCAGCTTCAGCGTGATCTCGGTGATGACGCCCAGCGTGCCCTCGCTGCCTACCATCAGGCGGGTCAGGTCGTAGCCGGCGCTGGACTTGCGCGCCCGCGTGCCGGTGCGGATGACCTCGCCCGACGCCGTGACCACCGTCAGCGCCAGCACGTTCTCGCGCATCGTGCCGTAGCGCACGGCGTTCGTGCCCGATGCGCGCGTGGCCGACATGCCGCCGATCGTCGCGTCGGCGCCCGGGTCGATCGGGAAGAACAGGCCCGAGTCCTTGATCTCGCGATTGAGCTGCATCCGCGTGACGCCGGCCTGCACGGTCACGGTCAGGTCTTCCGGGTTCAATCGAAGCACGCGGCTCATGCGCGAGACGTCGACGCTGACGCCGCCCTGCACGGCCAGCAGATGGCCCTCCAGCGACGAACCGGCGCCGTACGGGATCACCGGCACGCGATGCCGGGCCGCGGCCGCGACGACGAACGCGACATCGTCGGTGCTCTCGCAGAACACCACGGCCTCGGGCGGCGGCACCTCGAACGGGGATTCGTCGCGGCCGTGCTGCTCGCGCACGGCCAGCGAGGTGACGAAACGCTCGGCGAAGCGGTCGCGCAGGGCCTCGGCCATCGCGGCCGGCATCGGGCGCGGCTGCACCTGGAAGGGAAGGTCGGCGGCGGTGTTCATGGGCACTCCGGGCGCGGGCGTTCGTTGGCGGCCGCTCCGGCCAGTCTACGCCGGCGCCCGTCAAGGCGCCGCGCGCGATCTAAACTGCGCCATGGCCAATCGACTCTCACAGATCGCCACGCGCACCGGCGACGACGGCACCACCGGACTGGGCGACGGCACGCGCGTGGCCAAGAGCCACGGGCGCATCGGCGCCATGGGCGACGTGGACGAGCTCAACTCGCAGCTGGGCGTGCTGCTGGCCGAGCCGCTGCCCGACGACGTGCGCGAGCTGGTCGTGACGATCCAGCACGAGCTGTTCAACCTCGGCGGCGAGCTGTCCATTCCGGGCTTCACGCTGCTCAAGGACGACGCGGTCGCGGGCCTGGACGCCGCACTGGCGCGCTACAACGAGACGCTGCCGCGCCTGATGGAGTTCATCCTGCCCGCGGGCACGCGCAGTGCGGCGCTCGCGCATGTCGCGCGCGCGGTCGCGCGGCGCGCCGAACGCGCCGTCGTCACACTTGCCGAGACCGAGGCGATCAACGCCGCGCCGCGCCTGTTCCTGAACCGCCTGTCCGACCTGCTGTTCGTGCTGGCCCGCGTGCTCAACCGCGCCAACCTCGACGGGCTGGGCGGCGATGACGTCTACTGGAAGAGCGAGAAGCTGTCGCGCAACCTGGATCCGAACGTGCCCTGAAGTTTGCCGCCGGCCAGGACATCCTCGCTCGCGTTCAGCCCTCGAGCTTCTCCGGGCGGCCTTCTCGCCCCGGTCGCGCTACGGCTGGATAGCGGGCGACGCCGCCCATGCTGCCGCGGTCCATCGATTGCTCGAACGGCCCGCCAGGACGTCTGGTGGCATCGAGCGGGATTCAGGCATGGCCAAGACTGTGGGCGACTTCATCGTCGAGCGGCTCCACCAATGGGGCGTCCGCCTGATGTTCGGCTACCCGGGCGACGGCATCAACGGCGTCTTCGGCGCCCTGAACCGGGCCCAAGGGAAGATCCGCTTCATCCAGGTGCGCCATGAGGAGATGGCGGCATTCATGGCCTCGGCCTACGCCAAGTTCACCGGCGAGCTCGGGGTCTGCATCGCGACCTCCGGCCCCGGCGCCGCGCACCTGGTCACCGGGCTGTACGACGCCCGGCTCGACCACATGCCCGTGCTGGCGATCACCGGCCAGCAGGCGCGCGACGCGCTCGGCGGCCATTATCAGCAGGAGGTCGACCTGGCGTCGCTGTTCAAGGACGTGGCCGGCTCGTATGTCCAGCAGGCCGGCATGCCGGCCCAGGTGCGCCACATCGTCGACCGCGCGGTCCGCGTGGCCGTCGCCGAGCGACGCGTCACCGCGATGATCCTGCCGAACGATCTGCAGGAAGAGTCCTACGAGGACCCGCCGCGGGCGCACGGCACGCTGCACTCGGGCGTGGGCTTCGCCCGGCCGGTCGTCGTGCCGGCGCCAGCGGACCTGCAGCGCGCCGCCGACGTGCTCAACGCGGGCAGGAAGGTCGCGCTGCTGGTGGGCGCGGGCGCGCTGCAGGCGACCGACGAGGTCATCGCCGTGGCCGATGCGCTGCAGGCCGGCGCCGCCAAGGCGCTGCTGGGCAAGGCGGCCCTGCCCGACGACCTGGACTGGGTCACGGGCTCGATCGGCCTGCTGGGCACCGAACCCAGCTGGAAGATGATGAACGAGTGCGACACCCTGCTGATGATCGGCTCGGGCTTCCCGTACGCGGAGTTCCTGCCGAAGGAAGGCCAGGCGCGGGCGGTGCAGATCGACATCGCGCCGGACATGCTGTCGCTGCGCTATCCGATGGAGGTCAACCTCGTGGGCGATGCGGCGCTGACGCTTCGCGCGCTGCTGCCGCTGCTGCGCCCGAAGACCGACAACGCCTGGCGCGACGACATCGCCGGCTGGATGACGGACTGGTGGAAGAAGCTCGAGGATCGCGCGCTGCAGCCGGCCACGCCGGTCAACCCGCAGCGCGTGGCCTGGGAGCTGTCGCCGCGGCTGCCGAGCGACGTGATTCTGACGAGCGACTCGGGTTCGTGCGCCAACTGGTACGCGCGCGACCTGCGCATGCGGCGCGGGATGATGGCGTCGCTGTCGGGCGGCCTCGCCTCGATGGGCGCCGCCGTGCCCTACGCGATCGCCGCCAAGTTCGCGCATCCGGGCCGGCCCGTCGTCGCGCTGGTGGGCGACGGCGCGATGCAGATGAACAACATGGCCGAGCTCATCACGGTCTCCAAGTACTGGCAGCAGTGGAGCGACCCGCGCTGGATCGTGTGCGTCTTCAACAACCAGGACCTGAACCAGGTCACGTGGGAGCAGCGCGTGATGGAGGGCGATCCGAAGTTCGACGCGTCGCAGCAGATCCCGGACGTGCCTTATCACAAGTTCGCCGAGCTGATCGGCCTGCGCGGCCTCCATGTCGACGATCCGGCGCAGCTCGGGGGCGCCTGGGACGAGGCGCTCGCGAGCGACCGGCCGGTCGTGCTGGAGGTCAAGACCGACCCCGAGGTGCCGCCGCTGCCGCCGCACATCACGCTCAAGCAGGCGACCGCCTTCGCCAAGGCGCTGGCCAAGGGCGACCCGCGCGAGGGCGGCTTCTTCATCGGCGCGATGCGCCAGGTACTGGGCACCATCCTGCCGGGCGACCATCGATGAACCCGCGGCCGGCGAGCCGGAACGCGCTTGGACGACAGGCGCGTTCGCGCGCGCGTGACGCGTCCGCGAACGGCGCCGAGCGTCAGGCCTTGGCGCCGCGCCGCGCGAGCACCGCGTCGCGCAGCACGTCCAGCACCGCGATGGAGTCGTCCCAGCCGATGCAGCCGTCGGTGATGCTCTTGCCGTACTCGAGCTTGGCCGGATCGTCCTTGCCCGGCGTGAACTTCTGCGCCCCGGCGTTCAGGTGGCTCTCCACCATCACGCCGAAGATGCACTCGTTGCCCGAGGCGAGCTGGTCGGCCACGTCGCGCGCGACGGCCACCTGGCGCTCGTACTTCTTCTCGCTGTTGGCGTGGCTGAAGTCGATCATCAGCCGGCACGCGAGCTTCGCGGCCTCGAGCTCCGCGCACGCGGCCTTGACGCTGGCCGCGTCGTAGTTGGGCGCCTTGCCGCCGCGCAGGATCACGTGGCAGTCCTTGTTGCCGCTGGTCTCGACGATGGCGACCTGGCCGTTCTTGTGCACCGACATGAAGTGGTGCGGCCGGCCCGCGGCCTGGATCGCGTCGATGGCGATCTTGAGGTTGCCGTCGGTGCCGTTCTTGAAGCCCACCGGCGCCGACAACCCCGAGGCGAGCTCGCGGTGCACCTGGCTCTCGGTGGTGCGGGCGCCGATCGCGCCCCAGCTGATCAGGTCGCCGATGTACTGCGGCGAGATCACGTCCAGGAACTCGCCCGCGGCAGGCACGCCCAGGCGGTTGATGTCCAGCAGCAGCTGGCGCGCGATGCGCAGGCCCTCGTGGATGCGGTAGCTCTCGTCCAGGTACGGGTCGTTGATCAGGCCCTTCCAGCCGACGGTGGTGCGCGGCTTCTCGAAGTACACGCGCATCACGATCTCGAGCGTGTCCGAGTACCTGTCGCGCTCGGCCTTGAGCTTGCGCGCGTACTCGAGCGCCGCGGCCGGGTCGTGGATGGAGCACGGGCCGATCACCACCAGCAGACGGTCGTCCTGGCCGGCGACGATGTTGCGCACGGCGTTGCGCGTATCGCCGATGAGCGTCTCCACCGGCGTGCCCGCGATCGGGAAGAAGCGGATCAGGTGCTCGGGCGGGGGCAGCGGGGTGACGTCGCGGATGCGCTGGTCGTCGGTGTCGCTGGTGCGCTCGCTCAGCGACAGCGTGTGGCGCGCTTCGGGCGTC
>DATCRO010000706.1:0-4571 GCA_036569025.1 Burkholderiaceae bacterium | reverse complement strand
GCCCGGGGACGATTGTCCGCCTGCAGACGCGCATCGCGCGATCAAAGGCGCAGAGCGGCCACGTCGATCACCGCCTGCGCGAACTCGCGCGGCGCCTCCTGCGGCAGGTTGTGCCCGATGCCGCCCGCGACCACGCGGTAGGCGTAGGGTCCGGTGAACTTCCTGCGGAACGCCGCGTCGCCGGTGAAGTGCGGCGCGCCGTTGGCGTCGCCCTCCATCACGATGCTCGGCACGCAGATCGCCGGTCCGGCGGCGAGTTGTCGCTCGAGGTCGTCGTAGCGGGCCTCGCCCTCGGCCAGGCTCTGGCGCCAGCGGTAGTTGTGGATCACGACGTCGACGTGGTCGGGGTTGTCGAACGAGGCGGCGCTGCGCTCGAACTCGGCGTCGCTGAAGTCCCACCTGGGCGAGGCCGTCTTCCAGATCAGCTTGTTGAAGTCGTGCCGGTTCCTCGCGTAGCCCGCCTTGCCGTGCTCGGTGGCGAAGTAGAACTGGTACCACCAGGCATATTCGGCCGCGGGCGGCAGCGGCGCCTTGACGGCCTCGCGGTTGTTGATCAGGTAGCCGCTGACCGAGACCAGCCCCTCGCAGCGCTCGGGGAACATCGCCGCGATGATGTCGGCGGTGCGCGCGCCCCAGTCGAACGCGCCGAAGGTGGCCTTGCGGATGTCCAGCGCGTCCATCAAAGCGACGATGTCCAGCGCCACCGCTGCCTGCTGCCCGTTGCGCAGCGTCGCGGGAGACAGGAAGCGCGTGCTGCCGTGCCCGCGCAGGTGCGGCACGATGACGCGAAAGCCCGCGGCCACCAGGCGCGGGGCAACGTCGGCGAAGCTGTGGATGTCGTAGGGCCAGCCGTGCAGCAGGATGACGACGCGGCCGTCGGACGGGCCGACGTCGACGAAGCCGACGTTCAGCAGCCCGGCGTCGATCTGGCGCAACGGCCCGAAGCTCGCGAGCGCGCGTTGCGCGCCGACGGACGCGGGCGCCGATTGCGCATGCGGCGTCGACGCCAGCGCGAGCTGCGCGGTGGCGGCGGTCAGGCCGAGGGCGGCGGTGCCGAGGAACAGGCGGCGCGACGGGGCGGAAACGGTGGACATGGCGGACTCCTTGCTGCGATGGCCGCATGTTCGATGTTCCCGGTGCACCGAACAAGAGCAACTAAGATCGCGGATCGTTGCCATCGGAGCAACGTTCCGGGAGGCCCCATGCGCGAGATCAACCAGCAACGCCTGCGCTACTTCCGCGAGGTGCTCGCGCACGGCAGCATCCGCGGCGCCGCCGACGCGCTCAACACGGCGCCGTCGGTCGTCACGCGCCAGATCAGGCTGCTCGAGCACGAGCTCGACACGACGCTGTTCGAACGCCAGGCGCGCGGCGTCAGGCCGACCGATGCGGCCACGCACCTGCTGGAGTTCTGGCGCGGCTACCGCACGCACCAGGAGCACCTCGAGGACCGCCTGCAGGCGCTGCGCGGGCTGCGCTCGGGCAGCGTCCGGCTGGCCATCAGCGAGGGCTTCGTCGACGTGCTGGTCGACCAGGTGCTGGCCGCCTTCTGCGCGCGCCACCCGGGGCTGGAGATCGCCATCGACACGCTCTCGGCGGACGCGCTCGTGCGCGAGGTGGCCGAGAGCCGGGCGCACATCGGTCTCGCCTACAACCCGCCGGCCGACGCGGCGATCGAGCGCCTCGCGAGCTCGCGCCAGCCGATCGTGGCGATGGCGCGGCCCGATCACCCGCTCGCCAGGCGCAAGGCGCCGGCCCGCATCGCCGACCTGCTCGCGCATCCGCTGGCGCTGATGCCCGGCTCGTTCGGCATCGGGCAGGCCGTCGATGCGTTGTCGCGGGCCGAGAACGTCGCGCTGCGGCCCGCGCTGACCACCAACTCGCTGGCCGCGCTCAAGCGCGTCGCGGCCACCGGCAGCTTCGTCGCGCTGGTGGGCGAGTTCGCCGCGCACCGCGAGGTGGCCGCCGGCGAGCTGGCGGTCGTTCGGATCGACCACGCGCTGTTCCGCGGCATCCATGCGCGCGTGCTGGTGCGCGCCGGCCGGCCGCTGGCGACGGCCCCGCGCGAACTGCTCGCCTGGATCCTGCGCGAGATGCCGCTGTTCGCGAGCACCCGCCGGCGGCGCACGGCGCCTCGCTGAGCACGACGATCGCGCCCGGCCGGCCACGGGACTAAACTGGCCCGGCCAAGGAGGCACGCCATGTCCCTGCCCCGCCGCGACTTCCTGTCGCTGCTCGCCACCGCGCCCGTCCTCGCCATGACCTCGTCCCACGCCGCCACGACACCCGACATGCCTCACGTGCCGTGGTCGCGCCAGGCCGTGATCTACCAGGTCAACGTGCGCCAGTACAGCGCGGACGGCACGCTCAAGTCCGCGATGGCCGAACTGCCGCGGCTCAAGGCGATGGGCGTGGACATCCTGTGGCTGATGCCGATCCAGCCGATCGGCCAGGTCAACCGCAAGGGCACGCTCGGCAGCTACTACTCGATCCGCGACTACACCGCGGTCAATCCGGAGTTCGGCGCGCTGGACGACGCGCGCGCCTTCGTGCAGGCCGCGCACGCTCAGGGCATGAAGGTGATCCTCGACTGGGTCGCCAACCATACGGCCTTCGACCACCCTTGGACTCGCGAGCACAAGGACTGGTACAGGCTCGACGCGCACGGCCAGGTCTTTCCCGTCACGTTCAACGCCGGCACGCCCGGCGAGGAGCACTGGGCCGACGTCACGCAGCTGAACTATGACGCGCCGGCGCTGCGCGACGCGATGATCGCGGCCATGATGTTCTGGGTGCGCGAGGTCGACCTCGACGGCTTCCGCTGCGACGTCGCCGGCGAGGTGCCCACGCCGTTCTGGGAGCGCGCGCGGCGCGAGCTCGATGCGGTCAAGCCGATGTTCATGCTGGCCGAGGCCGACAAGATCGAGCTGCACCGCGCGGCCTTCGACATGACCTACAGCTGGGACCTCGCGCAGCTGTTCGAGCGCATCGGCCAGGGCAAGGCCGGGGCGGCCGAGCTGCGCCGGTGGCTCGCCAGGGAGCCGCACGGCTACCCGGCGTCGGCCTACCGCATGCGCTTCACCAGCAACCACGACTTCAACTCGTGGAACGGCACCGACGCGCAACTGTACGGCGACAACTACCTGCCCCTGGCCATGCTCACGTTCACGCTGCCGGGCATGCCGCTGATCTACGGCGGCCAGGAGGCGCGCCTCGCCAAGCGCCTGGAATTCTTCGAGAAGGACCCGATCGACTGGAAGACGCGCGAGCTGCAGCCCTTCTACACGTCGATGGCCGCGCTCAAGCACCGGCATCCCGCGCTCGCGGCCGGCCAGTACGGCGGCGCGTCGACGGTGCTGGACGTCCGCAACGACCGGCTGTTCGCGTTCGAGCGCCGCAAGGAGGCGGACCGCGTCACGGTCATCGTCAACGTCACGTCCGCCGAGCAGAAGTTCGAGCGCAACGGCGCCGAGCACGCGCTCGCGCCGCACACCTGGCTGATCGAGGCCGCATGAGCGACACGGCCGGCGCACTGGACCTGGACGGCTACCTGCGCCGCATCGGCTTCGCAGGCACGCCGGCGCCCACGCGCGGATGCCTGGACGAGCTGGTGGCCCGGCACGCGAGCGCCGTGCCGTTCGAGAACATCGAGGTGCTGGCGCGCCGCGTGCCGCGCCTGGACCTCGACGGCCTGCAGGCCAAGATGCTGCGCCGGCGCCGCGGCGGCTACTGCTTCGAGCAGAACACGCTGATGCGCAGCGCGCTGCAGGCCATCGGCTTCGACGCGCACGCGATGGAGGCGCGCATCCGCTCGAACGTGCCGGCCGACGTCGTCACGGCGCGTACGCACCTGGCCACGCGGGTCGTGCTCGACGGCGTCGACCTGCTCGTCGACGTCGGCTGCGGCGTGCTGGCGCCGACCGCGCCGCTGGCCCTCGCGAGGCGCGACACGCAGGCCGCCGGCTCGGGCCTGTATCGCCTGGTGGACGCCGGCGACGAGCTGCTGCTGCAGCAACGCGAGCCCGCGGGCTGGAAGGACTGCTACCAGCTGCAGCCGCGTGCGCCGCACCCGATCGACTGCGAGATGGGCAACTGGTTCGTGGCCACCTGGCCCAAGTCGATGCTGGCCGCCAACCTGCTGGTGGGCCGCTCGATCGAGGGCGGCCGCCTGCGCCTGTTCAACCGGCGGCTGTCGGCGTTCCAGCCCGAGCACGCCGCGCCGGTCGAACGCGAGCTGCAGACGCGCGCGGAGTTCGCCGACGTGCTGGCCGACGGCTTCGGCCTGGACGTGGCGCCCGCCGACCTGGACGCCGTCATGGCGGCGCTCGACCGCCTGCCGCCGGCATGACGCCATGGAGCTGGTCGAGCGCGACGCCGCCCTGCTGACGTTCGAGCACCAGCTCGCGGCGGCACGCCAGGGCGGCGGCCACCTGGTGCTGGTGAGCGGCGAGGCGGGCATCGGCAAGACGACGCTGCTCAAGGCGATGGCCGCGCGCCGCGGCGATGCCGCGCTGTGGTGGGGCGCCTGCGACCCCCTCGAGACGCCGCACCCGCTCGCGCCGCTGCACGAC
>DATCRO010000705.1:0-5186 GCA_036569025.1 Burkholderiaceae bacterium | reverse complement strand
GCTCAACGGGCACCGTGGCGCGCCCGCGAGCGCCGCGGCCCCCGCGCCAGCGGCCGCCATGCCCGCCCCCGCGCCGGCGTCGGACCCCGGGGAGGCCGGGCAATGAAACATCGCCAAGCCACCGGCTTCACGCTGATCGAGCTGCTCGTGACGCTCGCTCTCGTGGGCCTGCTCGCGCTGGTGAGCCTGCCGCTGTTCGAGGTCACGTCTACGCGCATGAAGGAGGAACAGCTGCGCGAGGCGCTGCGAACCATCCGCGGCGGCCTCGATGCGTACAAGAGGGCCGTCGACACGGGCCTGCTGCCGCGCGAGGCCGGCGCGTCCGGCTACCCGCCGTCGCTCGAGGTCCTCACCGAGCCGCTGGACATGGCCAACAAGGTCGGCGCCGGCTTCGGATCGTCGGACACGCCGCAACGCCTGGTCATCCTGCGCCAGCTGCCGCGCGATCCGTTCTTCCCCGACCCGGCCGTGCCCGCGGCGCAGACCTGGCGCACGCGCGCCTACGGCAGCCGCAGCGACGATCCGCAGCCCGGCGACGACGTCTACGACGTCTCGTCGATGTCGACCCGCGTCGGCCTCGACGGCATCGCCTACGGCGCGTGGTGAACCATGGCCGGCACGGAACGCTCCTCGCGCACGGCCTCCGGCCGGACGGGCGGGTTCACGCTGCTGGAGATGCTGGTGGTGATGACGCTCATCGCGCTGCTGCTCACGCTCGCCCTGCCCCGCTACTTCCACGCGCTCGACTACGGCCGCGCCAACGTGCAGCGGCAGAACCTGGCCACGATCCGCGACGCCATCGACAAGTTCCACGGCGACCTCGGGCGCTATCCCGACTCGCTGGACGAACTCGTGGCACGCCGCTACCTGCGGCAGGTGCCGGTGGATCCGCTGTCCGAGACCTCGAACTGGGTGGTCGTCGCGCCGCAGGACACGACGGAGGGCAACGTCTACGACATCCAGCCACCCAACGCGGACAAGGCCGCCAAGGAGCCGTCGCCATGACCGGACTCCTCATCGCGGCGCCGCGGCGGCGGCAGGGCGGCGCCGTGATGCTCGCCTTCCTGCTGGCGCTGGCGCTCGTGGGCATCGGCGCGATGGCCGCGTTCGACGTGTGGAGCGTCACGCGGCAGCGCCAACGCGAGACACAGCTGCTGTTCGTCGGGCACCAGTTCCGCGCCGCGATCCGCGACTACTACTATGCCGGCCCGCCCGGCGCAGGCCGCAGCCTGCCGCCCAGCCTCGACGTGCTGCTGGACGACAACCGCTTTCCCGTGCCGGTGCACCACTTGCGCCGGCTCTATGCGGATCCGATGACCGGCTCGACCGACTGGGGCCTGCTGATGGCGGGTGACCGCGTCATCGGCGTCTACAGCAAGTCCGAAGCGATGCCCATCAAGCAGAAGGGATTCGAGCTGATCGACGCCTCGTTCGAGGACAAGACGTCGTACCACGACTGGGTATTCGCATTCGTCGCCGGCCGCCATGCCGCCTCGATCGGGGTGCCCGCACCCGCCAGTACCGCAGGGATCCCGGCGGCCGATTCCACCCGCACGCCAGCCATGAAGAAGACAACATGACTACACGCATCATCATCGTCGGCGACAACCAGTTGTTCCGCAAGGGCCTGTCGGCACTGCTCTCCACGGATCCCGACCTCGCCGTCATAGGCGACGTCCCCACCGGTCCGCACGTCGTGCAGGCCGTGACCGACTTCCAGCCGGATGTCGTCCTGATGGACCTGCAGGCCACCGCCCAGAACGGACTCGAGGCAGGCACCCAGATCAAGCATCGGCATGCGAACACGCGCATCGTCCTGCTGATGGCGCTCAAGACCGAGGAGCAGGTGCGCAACGCCCTGCGCGCCGGCGCCGACGGCTGCCTGCTGCGCGATGCGTCGGCCGACGAGCTCAAGGCCTGCCTGCGCGCGGTGTCGACGGGACGCAAATATCTCAGCGCCGACGTCTCGGCGCTCGTCGTCGACAGCCTGTTGCGACCCGACGATGGCCACTCGCGCCATTCGCTGCTGGACGCGCTGACGCCGCGCGAGCGCAGCATCCTGCAACTGGTGGCCGAGGGACGCACCAATCGCGGCGTGGCGGAATTCCTCAACGTCAGCCCGAAGACGATCGAGAAGCACCGTTCCAGCCTGATGCACAAGCTGGGCCTGCGCAACGCCGCGGAGCTCACGCTCGCGGCGGTCGACCTCGGCCTGATCGAACGGCCGACATCCGTGAGCCGGCTGGCAGGTGACGGGGGCGGCCGGTGAGGGGCGCGCCGGCGCGGCGCGCGCACGCTTCAGGCAGGCTGAGGCCCGAGCTGGTAGCCGAGCCCGCGCACGGTCACGATGACGTCAGGCGCGAGCTTGCGGCGCAGGTAGTGGACGTAGACTTCCACCGCGTTGCTGTTCACCTCGTCGCCCCAGGCGTACAAAGACTCCTCGAGCATCGCGCGGCTGCAGACCTGGTGCTTCTTGCGCACGAGCGTCTCCAGTACGGAGAATTCGCATTGCGTGAGCTTCACCTGGCGGCCGGCGAGCACCGCGCAGAGCCGCTGCGGCTGCAGCAGGAGCGACCCATGTGCCAACGGATCTTCCCCCGGTTCCGCGGATCGGACGCGCCGCAGCAGCGAACGGATGCGCGCGGCCAGTTCGTCGAAGTCGAACGGACGCATCAGGCAGTCGTCCGCGCCGCGGTCCAGGAGCGCCGCCCGGTCGCGCGACGACTCCGTGCCGGTGAGCAGGATGACCGGCAGCGGCGCCTGTTCGCGGCGCACCGACTCCAGCAGGGCGTCGCCCGACACGTCGGCCATCGGAAGCCCGACGACCGCGCAGTCGTACTTCTGCGTCGACAGGGCGCCGCGCAGGTGCGTGCCCGTGCGCACCCAGTCGGTCGCATAGCCGACGTGATTCAGCGCCTCGCGCATGTCGCTGCCGCGTTCCTGATCACTCTCTGCCAAAAGAAGTCGCATGGCCTTCACCCCTCCTCGGCACGCGCTTTTACTGTTTCAAATCTATACAAGCGCCTTGCGCGTGTAAATAAGCACTGGTGCCTGTTCGGCTTATGGCGACGCCACTTAAGCGTGGCGCAAGCTATCGGCGCCGGCGCCGGCGGACGGCACGAGGCCCGTGTCTGCGGAGACCCGGCATGACGATCTTCCTTCTCGCGTCGGCAGGCCTGCTGCTGGTGGCCCTGGCGGTCCTCACGTGGCCGCTGCTGCATGCCCCGGGCAGCGGGCGGGCGCTGCGCCGCGAGGTCGATGTCGCCGGACGGCAACTGCGCCAGCTGCAGGAACTGCACGCCGGAGGCGCCCTCACCCATGAACAGTTCGTCCAGAGCCGCACCGCGCTGGAGCGGCGCCTGGTCGAGGCCCTGGTGCCGTCCGACACCCGCGCCGCCCCCGGCGCCCCGCCCCGTTCGCGCCGACTGGCGCTGGTGCTGGCGGGGTTCATGCTGGCGGTGACCGCCGGCGGCTACTGGTTCATCGGGTCGCCGGGTCATCTGGCGGTCGGCCCCGGCCAGTTCGCGCCGGGCATGGCGCCACGCGAGGCGAGCGCCGACGGATCGCAGGCTGCGCCGCACGACCTGGCACCGGCGCAGGTCCAGTCGATGGTGGACCAGCTGGCGGCGCGGCTGGCGACGCATCCGGAGGACGCCCAGGGCTGGACGATGCTCGCCCGCTCGCGCGTGGCGCTCGGCCAGCACGACAAGGCCGTCGAAGCGTTCGTGCGCGCCGAACGCCTGCAGCCCGACGACCCCGACCTCCTGGCCGACCACGCCGACGCGCTCGCGATGGCGCACGGCAGGAACCTCGAGGGCGAGCCGATGGCGCTGCTCCAACAGGCGCTGCGGATCGCGCCGCATCATGCGAAGGCACTCGCGCTCGCAGGCACCGCGGCGTTCGACCGCAAGGACTACCGGCAGGCCGTGCAGCTGTGGGAGACGCTGGCCAGCGTGGAGCCGCCGGACGGCCCGTTCGCCTCGCAGGTGCGCGACGGCATCGCGGAGGCGCGCCAGCTCGCCGGCATGCCCGCCGCTCCGGCCAGCGCGCCGGCGTCCGCACCCGTGGGTACCGCGGCGCCGCTCGCAGCGACGCTGTCGGGCACCGTCACGCTCGCGCCGGCGCTGGCCGCCCGCGCGGCGCCCGGCGACGTGCTGTTCGTCTTCGCGCGGGCCGTCGACGGCCCGCGCATGCCCGTGGCCATCGTGCGCAAGCACGTCAGCGACCTGCCGCTGGCGTTCACGCTCGATGACGGCATGGCGATGGCGCCCGAGGCCAGCCTGTCCAGCGTGCGGCGCGTCGTCGTCGGGGCGCGCATCTCGCACAGCGGCAACGCCGTGCCGCGGGAGGGCGACCTGCAAGGCTCGACGCCGGTCGTCGACGTGGGCGCGTCCGGGCTGCACATCGAGATCGACCAGGTGGTGGCGAAGTAGCCCCATGGCCGCGCCACGACAAGCCGCCCCCTGCACCGCACGGAGACCGCGATGACCTATGCGCTGCTCGTCGTCGGCTTCGTGCTGTTCCTCTGGTACCGGCACGCGACCAAGCGCCGCAGGAAGGAGGCGGCGCACGTCGCCGAACTGCAGGAGGCCCACGCCAAGGGCATGACGGAGCCGCCGTCGCTGCATCCGATCATCGACCCGACGCGCTGCATCGGATCGGCCTCGTGCGTGCGCGTCTGCCCCGAGGAGGCGCTGGGCATCATCAACGGCAAGGCGGTGCTCACGAACGCCTCGGCCTGCATCGGCCACGGCGCGTGCCTCGCGGCCTGCCCGGTGGACGCGATCAAGCTGGTGTTCGGCACCGAGAAGCGCGGGATCGACATCCCGAACGTCAAGCCCGATTTCGAGACGAACGTGCCCGGGATCTTCATCGCGGGCGAGCTCGGCGGCATGGGACTGATCCGCAAGGCCGCCGAGCAGGGACGCCAGGCCATCGAGACGATCAGGAACCGCAAGGCGACGGGCCAGGCGGAGTACGACGTGGTCATCGTCGGCAGCGGGCCGGCGGGGATCTCCGCCGGCCTGGCGGCCATCCAGCACGGCCTGCGCTACAAGCTCATCGAGCAGGAGGACTCGCTGGGCGGGACCGTCTACCACTACCCGCGCAACAAGATCGCCATGACCGCGCCCGTCAAGCTGGCGCTGGTCGGGACGGTGCGCATGGGCGAGATCCAGAAGGAGGCC
>DATCRO010000704.1:0-10797 GCA_036569025.1 Burkholderiaceae bacterium | reverse complement strand
GTCAAGGGCAGGACGCTGCCGCCGTCGGCCACCGCCGCGCGACCCGAGCTGGCCGGCGCCGCATTCGAGGCGCTCGGCGTCTCGCTCGTCTTGCACCCGCGCAACCCGTACGTGCCCACCGTGCACATGAACGTGCGCTTTTTCGAAGCGACGGCGGACGGCAAGGATCCCGTCTGGTGGTTCGGCGGCGGCATGGACCTCACGCCTTATTATGGCGACGAAGCGGACGCGCGCCACTTCCACGCCACCTGCCGCGACGCGCTCGCGCCGTTCGGCGAGACGCTGTACCCGCGCTTCAAGAAGTGGTGCGACGAGTACTTCTTCCTGAAGCACCGCAACGAGCCGCGCGGCATCGGCGGCATCTTCTTCGACGATGTCAACGAGCTCGGCTTCGAGCAGGGCTTCGCGATGCTGCGCTCGGTGGGCGATGCGTTCCTCGCGGCCTACCTGCCCATCGTCGAGCGCCGCCGCGGGCTGCCGTTCGGCGAGCGCGAGCGCGACTTCCAGGCCTACCGGCGCGGCCGCTACGTCGAGTTCAACCTCGTGTGGGACCGCGGCACGCTGTTCGGGCTGCAGTCGGGCGGACGCACCGAGGCGATCCTGATGTCGATGCCGCCGCTGGCACAGTGGCGCTACCAGTGGTCGCCGCAGGACGGCACGCCCGAGGCGGCGCTGTACGCGGATTTCCTGCGCCCGCGCGACTGGCTCGCTTGAGCGCCGCCACGACCACTCGCTCGCGGGACGAGCGCCGGGCCGTCCCCGGCTGGCCCGCGATCCCCTCGGGGGACGCAGCGGCGTACCCGCCGCGGGAGGGGCTGTCATGAACGCAGGCCTGTTCGGCGGCAGTTTCGATCCGCCCCACCTCGCGCACCGCGCCCTCGCGCAGTGCGCGCTCGAGCAACTGGCGCTCGACGAGCTCGTGTGGCTGCCCGCGCGCCAGTCGCCGCACAAGGGCGGCCGGCTGCCGGCCTCGGGTGCGGATCGCGTCGCGATGCTGCAACGGCTCATCGAGGGCGAGCCGCGCTTCTCGATCGACGCGCGCGAGCTCGATCGCGCCGGTCCCAGCTTCACGGTCGACACGCTGCGCGCACTGCACGCCGAGCAGCCGGGCACGCGCTGGTGGCTGGTCATCGGGCAGGACCAGTACGCGCGTTTCGACACCTGGCACGACTGGCGCGGCATCGTCGCGCTGGCCGGACTGGCCGTGGCCGCGCGCGACGGCGACCCGGTGCGCGCGGCGCCCGGCCTGGCCGGCGTCGAGCACGAACGGCGCATCGTCCAGATGCCGCCCCATCCCCATTCGGCCACCGCGGTGCGCGAGCGCGCCGCGGCCGGGCTGGACGTCACGGCGCTGGTCGGCGCGCCGGTGGCGCGCTATATTGCCGACCACCACCTCTACACCCTTCCGAAATGACGGTGTCAGGTCTCGCATCTTGCGCGGCGACGTGCGAGCGTCGCGAGGCCTCTCAGCGCGCACGATTCAAGACCAGACCCCGTTAAAAAAAGATATGGATATCCGCAAACTGCAACGCGCCATCGTCGATGGCCTGGAAGACGTCAAGGCCCAGGACATCCAGGTCTTCAACACCGAGCACCTGTCGCCGCTGTTCGAGCGCGTGATCGTCGCGGCCGGCGCCAGCAACCGCCAGACCAAGGCGCTCGCGGCGAGCGTGCGCGACGCGGTGAAGTCCGCCGGCATGGACGTGCTGCGCACCGAGGGCGAGGAGAACGGCGAGTGGATCATCGTCGACTGCGGCGCGGCGGTCGCGCACATCATGCAGCCGTCGATCCGCGACTACTACCGCCTGGAAGAGATCTGGGGCGGCAAGCCGGTGGCGATCAAGCTCGGCGGCGGACGCAGCGGCGGACTGGTCAAGGCCTCGGAAGGCGCTGACGACGACGCCGACGAGGCGCCCAAGCCCAGGAAGCGCGCGAAGGCCGCCAAGGTCGTCGACGCCGACGAAACTCCCGCCAGGAAGGCCGCGCTCAAGAAGCCGGCCGGCAAGAAGACGGCCGCGGGCAAGCCCGCGCCGCTGCCGCGCGCCAAGACGCCGGCCGAGCGTTCGTCGTCCACGCGCGGCCCCGCCGCCAAGACCAGCGCCCGCGCGGCCGCGGCCACCAAGCCGGCCGGCTCGCAGGCAGGCAAGGCCAAGCCGGCGCCGAAGTCGGCGGCCGGCAAGGTCGCCGCCGCCAAGAAGACGCGCGCCGGCTCGACCGCCGCGCGCGCCGGCGGTGCGCCGGTGAAGGCCGCGTCGGTCAAGAAGGTGGTCGTGCCGGCCAACAGCTCGCGCAACGCCGCGACGGCGGCCAAGAAGACGGCCAGGAAGACGGCGGCCGCCAAGTCGGCCGTCGCCAAGAAGGTCGCGGCGCGCCGCGGCTGATCGTCACGAGAGACCTCGATGGACGGCGACTTCGGTCGCCGTTTTCACATCCCACGAACATGCGCCTGATCATCGCCTCCGTCGGCCAGAAGCCGCCCGCCTGGGCCGAGGCGGCGTACGAGGAATTCGAGCGCCGCTTCCCGCCCGAGATGCGGCTCGAGCTCAAGGCCGTCAAGGCCGAGCCGCGCACCAGCGGCAAGATCGCCGCGCAGATGATGCAGGCCGAGGCGAAACGGCTGGAGGCCGTGCTGCCTGCGGGCGTGCGGCGCGTGGTGCTCGACGAACGCGGCACGCGCTGGACCACGCGCGCGCTCGCCGACCGGCTCGAGTTCTGGCGCGGCGACGGCCGCGACGTCGCCTTCCTGATCGGCGGCCCCGACGGCCTCGATCCCGACCTGAAGGCCACCGCCGACGAGACGGCGCGGCTGTCCGACCTCACGCTGCCGCACGCGTTCGTGCGGCCGCTGCTGGCCGAGGCGCTGTACCGCGCGTGGTCGGTGTCGACGAATCACCCGTATCACCGCGAATGAGCGACGGCGCGCCGATGCCCGAGGGGTCTGGCCTCTCCTTCGATCGCGTCGTTGCGCAGCCGCGAGCAGCTTTGCGGGTCGCGATCGGAGGCGCAGGCCTGACCTCGAACGTGAGCGGCGATCGGGGTCAGGCCTTCGCCTCGAATCGCCACCGGCATCCTTGGCTTTCGTCCGCGCTTCGTCGCGATTCGAGGAGAGGCCAGACCCCTTCGACGACCGGCCGGCCCGCGAACGGACGACACACCGATCACTCATGATGAAACACCCGTTCATCTACCTCGCCTCGCAAAGCCCGCGCCGCCGCCAACTGCTCGACCAGCTGGGCGTGCGCCACGAACTGCTGCTCGCATCGCCCGACGAGGACGCCGAGACGCTGGAGGAGCACATCCCCGGCGAGACGCCGGCCGTCTACTGCGAGCGCGTCACGCAGCTCAAGCTCGACGCCGCCGTCGCGCGGATGAAGAAACGCGGCCTGCCGCCGGCGCCGGTGCTGTGCGCCGACACCACCGTGGCGCTCGGTCGCCGCATCTTCGGCAAGCCCGCCGACGCGGACGACGCGGTCGCCACGCTGGAGCGCCTGTCGGGCCGCACCCATCGCGTGATGACGGCGGTGGCGCTGGCGTCGGGCCGTGCGCGAACGAGCGCGTTGAGCGTGTCGACGGTGCGCTTCGCGCCCATGCCCGCGCACGCGATCGCGGCCTACGTCGCCAGCGGCGAGCCGTTCGGCAAGGCCGGCGCCTACGCGATCCAGAGCCGCGTCGCGGCCTGGATCGAGCGCATCGCGGGCAGCTACTCCGGTATCATGGGTTTGCCCCTGCACGAGACCGCGCGACTGCTGATGGACGCAGGCGTCGAGTTCCAGGAATGAGAACCGCGAGAGACAACGGCACCGACATGCACGACATCCTGGTCAACTGGTCGCCCCAAGAGACGCGCGTCGCCATCATCGAGAACGGCGCCATCCAGGAACTGCATCTGGAGCGCGCGCTGGAACGCGGCCTGGTCGGCAACGTCTACCTGGGCAAGGTGGCCCGCGTGCTGCCCGGCATGCAGTCGGCCTTCATCGACATCGGCCTGGAGCGCGCGGCCTTCCTGCACGTGGCCGACCTGCACGGCCATCCGGCCGCCAAGCCCGAGAACGCGCCCGCGGCCATCGAGAAGCTCGTCTTCGAAGGCCAGTCGCTCACGGTGCAGGTGGTCAAGGATCCGATCGGCACCAAGGGCGCGCGGCTCACGACGCAGGTCAGCATCGCCGGCCGGCTGCTGGTCTACCTGCCGCACGACAACCACATCGGCATCTCGCAGCGCATCGGCTCGCACGAGCTGCGCGAGCAGCTGCGCGCCCGCATGATCGCGCTGGCCGGCAATCCGCTGGAAGGTGGCGGCGGCTTCATCCTGCGCACCAACGCCGAGGAGGCGAGCGACCAGGAACTGGCCGAGGACATCGCCTACCTGCGCACCACGTGGAACCGCATCCGCGAGCGCGCGCTGTCCAAGCCCGCCGGCTCGCTGCTGCACCAGGACCTGAGCCTGGCCGAGCGCGTCCTGCGCGACATCGCCAACGAGCACACGCAGTCGATCCGCATCGACTCCAAGCTGCAGTACGAGTCGCTGCGCGCCTTCGGCGAGACGTACGCGTCGAGCTCGGTGGGGCGGCTCGAGCACTACAAGGGCGAGCGCCCGATCTTCGACCTCTACAACATCGAGGAGGAGATCGCCCGCGCGCTCGCGCGCCGCGTCGACTTGAAGAGCGGCGGCTACCTGATCATCGACCAGACCGAGGCGCTGACGACCATCGACGTCAACACCGGCGGCTTCGTCGGCGCGCGCAACTTCGACGAGACGATCTTCAAGACCAACCTCGAGGCCGCCGGCGCCATCGCGCGCCAGCTGCGCCTGCGCAACCTGGGCGGCATCATCATCGTCGACTTCATCGACATGACGCGCGACGAGCACCAGCAGGCCGTGCTCGCCGAGTTCCGCAAGCAGCTGAGCAAGGACCGCACGAAGGTGACCGTCAGCGGGTTCACCGGCCTGGGCCTGGTGGAGATGACGCGCAAGCGCACGCGCGAGTCGCTCGCCCACATGCTGTGCGAACCGTGTCCCACCTGCGCCGGCCGCGGCCAGGTCAAGACGCCGCGCAGCGTCTGCTACGACGTGCTGCGCGAGATCCTGCGCGAGGCGCGCCAGTTCGACCCCAAGGAGTTCCGCGTCATCGCGAGCGCGGCCGTCGTGGAGATGCTGCTCGACGAGGAGAGCGCCCACCTGGCCGACCTGTCGGCCTTCATCAGGAAGCCGATCTCGCTGAGCGCCGAGCCGACGATGAACCCGGAGCAGTACGACATCGTGCTGCTCTGAGCGGCGCGGCGGCGCGGCGGCGGGTCAGGCGACCGCGCCGGCGCCGTCGTCGGCCGGGCGCGGGCGCGGCATCGTCACCTTGTCGAAGCGCTCGAGGTATTCCGCGCGCTCGGTGCCGCACCAGCGGTCCCACCAGGTGAACCAGAGGCCGTAGTTGCCCTGCGCCGTCTCGTGATGCAGGTGATGGTGCGTGCTGGTGACGAAGCGTCCCCAGAACCAGTGGTGCGCGAAACCCCGCGGGAACAGCTCCACGCCCCCGTGGCCGTACGCATTGCGCAGCATCTGGTGCAGCAGGAAGGCGAACACCACGTAGTCGTCGAGCGGCACCACCAGCAGGATGAGCGACAGCGGCGCCCCCTGGATCAGCGCCTCGACGGGATGGAACGAGAGCGCGGCCCATGGGGACGGATGGCGCGAGCGGTGGTGCACGCCATGCACGTGCCGGAACAGCCAGGGCGTGTGCAGCAACCGGTGCGTCCAGTAGAAGTAGAGGTCGTGCAGGACGATGGCGACGGGCAGGCTCAGGAGCAGCCATGTCCAGCCGTACTTGAGCGGATCGTGGTAGACCTGCCCCCAGCCGCTCACCACCATCGCCAGCATCACGGCGCTGCCCGCCGACACCACCAGCAGGGAGCTGAAGGAATAGGTGATCTCGCGCCGCAGGTCGGCGCGGGACGGCCAGGCGGAGATCAGGCGATGGGCGATGCGCTTGCGCAGCAGCACGTGCAGCAGGCCCCAGACCAGCAGGACGCAGGCCAGGTAGCGCCCGCCGTCCCCGACCAACGCGGCCCAGTAGACACGACGGAACGCGCGCCACAGCCCGGGATTGGTCAGCGCGTCGAGGTAGGTCTGCAACCAGAGCGGCATGGGGCGCGTCATCCTTCTGGCAGGATTGTCGTCCACGGGCGGCCGGCTCACGGAACGACCTAGGGTTGACGAGGGGGGGCGGCGGCGGGAATGGCGTGGAAACATCGGCCTGATCCCCGTGCAATACCCGGTCGACCGGACGATGATGCGATGCGACAAGGTGCGGCCGCGCGGCATGCCCCGATCGACCACGAGAAAGGACGGCCCATGATCGCGATTACCGTGTCCACCAACTATCACGACATCCTGAAACTGGTGCTCGAGGCCGACCTGAAATTCTTCGATCGCTGGATCTTCGTGACCGACGTCGACGATATCCAGACCATCGACGTGCTGACCAAGCACGACGTCATCGTGCTGTACCACGACTTCAGGAATGGCGGCCGGGTATTCGACAAGGGCGGCGCCGTCGCCAAGGCGCAGCAGTTCGCCTATCGCCATTACCCCGACCAGTGGTACCTGCTGATGGATTCCGACATCTGCCTGTCGCCCGAATTCGCCGCGCTGCCGCCCGCGGTGCAGGGTTTCGACCCGGACGCGGTATTCGGCGCCAAGCGACGCCACGATTTCGGCAAGCTCAGCGATTACCGCACCGGCCGCAACTACTTCGAATATCCCTGGGGCGACCAGCTGCAAGGCTATTTCCAGCTCTACAAGAAGCATGTGCTGTATCAGTCGTCGCGCGACGCGAGCGCGTGCGACCTCGACTTCCTCGCGCATTTCGACAAGAAGGTGACGATCGACGGATTCGTCTGCAATCACCTGGGCCGCAAGGGAAACTGGCAGGGCCGCAAGGTCGGCGAGGACTTCGAATTCGACGTCGCCTGACGCGAGAAGGCGTCCAAATCGGGCGATCGGCGGGGCAGACCGGTGCAATACCCTGGACCGGGGATGCATGTGGGCGTTTACAGTCGGGGCTGTGCTGCTCCAATGAAGCGATGCCCGATACCGTTGACATGCCCCTCGAGACCCCGACCCGGATCCTGGTCGTGGACGATGACGACGCCTTCCGCGAGTCCGTCTGCGCCGCCATCGCCCGCGACGGCGCCATGGTGCTGGCCGCCGAGGTCGGCAACGCCGAGCGCGCGCGCGAGGCGATCGCGGACGGCCAGTTCGACGTCGCGCTGGTCGACCTCGGCCTGCCGGACGGCAATGGCATCGACCTGATCCGCGAGATCGCCCGCACGCGGCCGGACGCCGACGTGATGGTGGTCACCGTGTTCGGCGACGAAGCCCACGTGCTCGCCTCGATCGAGGCGGGCGCTACCGGCTACCTGCTCAAGCGCAGCCTCAACGACACGCTGGGCGCCACCGTGCGGGAACTGCGCGCGGGCGGGTCGCCGATCAGCCCGGTGATCGCGCGCCAGTTGCTGCACCGCTTCAAGAAGGACTCCCCCACGCCGTCCACACCGGCCGTGGTGGACGATGGCGGACTGTCCGAGCGCGAGCGCGAGGTGCTCCTGTTCATCGCCAAGGGCTTCACGGTGGGCGAGATCGCCAACATGCTGCACCTGTCGGCGCACACGGTGGCCACGCACGTGAAGCACATCTATCGCAAGCTCGCGGTGCATTCGCGCACCGAGGCCGTGTTCGAGGCGGGCCGCATGGGCCTGCTGTGAGCGGGGGCCTGCGCGTCCTCGTCGACGTCGCCCGCGTGCTGCCCGGCTGGGCGCGCGCGTGCGCGGCGCCGCTGGCGCTGCTCCTGGCGATCGTCGTCGCCGGCTTGCCGGGCGCGTGGGCGGCCGGAGACGCTCCGGTCGCGCCTGCGCTGCCGGTGTCGCAGACGATCACGCGGGCCGAGTTCTGCATGATGCCGGGCCTGGCCGACACGATGCCCGGCGCCTCGTGCAACTGGCAGACCGTCGACCTCGCCAAGGTGTGGCACGCTCCCCGCAAGGACGTGCCGTTGGTCGACGCCTGGTTCAAGCTCCGCTTCCATCTGGACGCGGTGCCGGTCCAGGGGCTGGCCCTGTACACCGTCGCGTTCAACCGGTCGGGGCGCGTGTACGTCAACGGCAGCCTTTTGCGCGAGCTGGGTGCCATGCGGGATCCGCTGCCGCTGAACTGGAACCGCGCCCAGTACATCGTGCTGCCCGGCATGATGCTGCGCGCCGGCGACAACGAGATCGAGATCCAGCAGCGCATCCATCCGACCGAGGGCGGCTGGCTCGCGCCCGTGCGCCTGGGCACCGAGGACGAGCTGCGCCCGATCTGGCAGCGGCGCGTGTTCTGGCAGAGCGACATCGTTCGGCTGCTGGGTTCCTGCACCTTCGCGATCGGGCTGTTCATGCTCGGCGTCTGGTTCGGGCGCCGGCGCGACTGGATGTACTTCTGGTTCGGCTGCATGGCGTTGTCCTGGTCGGTGCAGAGCGTCGATTCCTACGCCGAGATGCCGCCGCTGCCGCCGTTGCTGTGGGATCGCGTGGTCGTGTGCATGCCGGTGCTGCGCGGCGTGTTCATGCTCATGTTCGTGCTCAGCTATGGCAGCCTGCGGCGTCCGGTGGTGGCGACGGTCGCCTGGGGCTATTTCCTGCTCGGTGCGCTGGCGATCTTCAGCGGCTCGATGCCGCACGCGGGCATGGACCTCTGGTTCCTTGGCTTCCTGGTCGCGTCGATCTACATCCTGTACCTGCAGGTCCGCGTGGGGCTCAAGCGCAGCCGGGTGGAAGGCGTCCTGCTCCTGTGCGCCGGCATGCAGGACATGGCGCTGAGCGCGCACGACCTGGTGCTGTACTCCGAGCACACCTGGGCCGACCGCTTCTACCTCGCTTACTACAGCGCGCCGCTCTACCTGTTCGTGATCGGCACGATCCTCGTGCGCCGCTTCACCGAGTCGCTCAGCGCGCACGAGAACCTGGCCGCCGTCCTCGAGCAGCGCGTCGACCAGAAGGCCGCCGAGCTCGAGCGCAACTACGAGCAGCTGGTGGAGGCGCGCCGCAACGAGGCGCTGGCCCTGGAGCGCACGCGCATCATGAGCGAGATGCACGACGGCATCGGCTCGCAGCTGACCATGGCGCTGTCGCTCGTGCGCCAGCTGGACCGCGAGCACGATCCGGAGCGCGCCGGCGAGGACGGCCGCGTCGCCACCGTGCTGCGCGAGAGCATCGAGGACCTGCAACTGATCATCGACTCGCTGGAGCCCGTGGAGAACGACCTCCTGACGGTGTTGGGCACGTTGCGCTATCGGCTGCAGGATCGGCTCGGGAAGAGCGGCATCGACCTGCACTGGAACGTGGTGGACCTGCCGCCGCTGCCGATGCTCACGCCGCACAGCGTGCTGTCGATCCTGCGCATCGTGCAGGAGGCCTTCGCCAACTGCCTGAAGCATTCGGGCGCCGACCGGATCGCGGTGACCACCGGCCTGCAGGGCAGTCCCGGCGTCGACGAGATGGCGCACATCGTCATCGCCGACAACGGCCGCGGCATCGACCTGAGCCGCGGTTCCGGCCGCGGGCTGGAGAACATGCGGCGTCGCGCGGCAGCGCTGGGCGGGCAGATGAAGATCCAGTCCCAGGCCGGTGGAACGGAGGTCCGCCTCGAATTCCCCACGCTCCGGTCTGCCTAACACCGGCCGATTCACCGGTTTCGGGGAGATCTCTGCTCGACCAACGCGATCACCCCATCAATTGCACACAGTTTCAGGGAAAGTCCGCTACCCGGACACTGAATCGAACGGCGAGCATCTTCATACCTAGCGACGGTATTTCTGCCACAGCGCGAGCGTGCCGATCAGAGTCCGCCGCGCGGTCGAGCCCTCCCGTCACCGTCCGCAGGCCTCGTTGGAGATCGTCATGAAGAAGCGTCTATTGTTGCTGCTGCTACTGTTCCTGGCCGTGCTTTCCGGGTGCGGCGAACAGGCTTCCCTCCTCGACGACGAAAGCAGCGGCCGCGTCGCCGTCGTCGATACCCCGGCCGTCGCCTGACGGTCGCGCCGCCGCGGCCGGGAGGCCGCGGCCGGCTCAGGCGCCGCGGAACTGCATGGGTGCAGTCGAGCGTAGAGCCCTCCCGCCGCCAGCAACTGCGCGTGCGGCCCCTGTTCCACGATGCGCCCGTTCTCCATCGCGACGACGCGGTCGGCATGCTCGATGGTCGACAGCCGGTGCGCGATGACCAGCGTCGTGCGCCCTTTCATCAACACCTCCAGCGCCGCCTGCACCGCGCGCTCGGACTCCGAGTCGAGCGCCGACGTGGCCTCGTCCAGGATGAGGATCGGCGCATCCTTGTAGATGGCCCGCGCGATCGCGAGCCGCTGGCGCTGGCCGCCCGACAGCTGGTTGCCGTTGTGGCCGATCTGCGCATCGAGGCCGCCGGGCATGGACTGCACGAACTCCAGCAGGTTCGCGCCCGCGAGCGCGTCACGCACGCGCGCGGGGTCGATGGTCGCGCCCAGCGCCACGTTGGCGGCGACGCTGTCGTTGAACAGCACGACGTCCTGGCTGACCAGCGCGAACTGGCTGCGCAGCGCGGTGATGTCGTAGTCGGCGATGGCCACGCCGTCGATCAGCACGCGGCCCTCGCTGGGCTCGACGAAGCGCGGCAGCAGGTTGACCAGCGAGGTCTTGCCCGCGCCCGACGGCCCGACGAAGGCGACCGTCTCGCCGGCGCGGATGGCCAGCGTGATGTCCGACAGCGCGGCCACCGGCGTGCCGGCGGGCACCTCG
>DATCRO010000703.1:0-3670 GCA_036569025.1 Burkholderiaceae bacterium | reverse complement strand
GGCGAGGCCGCGGCGCCGCGCGGAGGCGGCAAAGGCACCGGGATCACGTCGCCCTTCTTCAGGTGCTGCAACGCGGCCAGCACCTCCGTGGGGTAGACCGACAGCAGGCCGGACGAGGCGGGCGGCGCGTCATCGGGCGCGACCACCCACGGCAGCCTGGGTTGCGTCTCTCCGGGCAGCAGGTCGCGCACCAGCAGCGCGGCCTCGGGCTGGTCGGGCGCGAGCGTCACCGGCACCAGCCGTTCGGCGCGCACCTGGCGCACGCCCGGGCCGGAGGCGGCCGCCACCACCGCCGGCGGCAGGAACACGGGCGTGTCGCTGGCGCCGGGCACCTCGCGCACGTAGAGGTCGGCGGGCAGCACGTCGTCCAGCCAGGCGATCAGCGAATCGCGGAAGCTGCTGACCATCACCGTCAGCGCCACGACCAGGCTCAGGCTGGCGACGACGCCCGCCACCGCGGCGGTGGCCGTGTGGCGCTGGTCGACCGCGCGTGCCACCGCGAGCGCGGCGACCGGATTGCGGGCGCCGCGAAACCCCTTGAGCAGCAGCGCGACGACCTGGGGCACCAGGCTGATGCCACCTAGCAGCAGCACGCCCACGCAGGCATAGGCGGCCCAGGGGATGGCGTGCCAGGGCGGCACCAGTGCGAGCAGCGCGGCCAGCACGATCAGGCCCAGCCCCGCCGCGACGGGCCAGTCGGCGCCTGCCGCCGTGCTGAGGCCCTTGAGGCTCTGCGCGGGCGCGATGCCTTGCGCGGCGCGCGCCGGCCACCAGCCGCCGGCGAACGCGGATGCGATGCCCAGCGCGCCGTAGGCCAGCGCGGCAAGCCCGCTCCACTGCAGGTGCGGCGCGCTGCCGCCCAGCGTCCCGCTGCCCAGGTCGCCGCCGAGCGCGCGCAACGCGGCCGCGGCCAGCGCCGTACCGAGCGCCAGGCCGGCGGCGCCGCCGAGCACCCCCACCATCAGGCTGTCGATCCAGACGAGCGCGCGGCGCTGGCGTCCGTCCATGCCCAGCACGCCCAGCAGCGCCAGCTGGGGAATCCGCTTGGCCACCGCGAGCGACTGCACGGAGAACACCAGGAAGGCGCCCGTGAACAGCGCCACCAGCGACAGCACGCTCAGGTTGACGCGATAGGACTGCGAGAGCCTTGCCATGCGCAGCGCCGCCTCGTCGGGCGCGGCGGCGCGCACGCCGGGCCCGGCGTCCAGCGCGGCCATCACGGCCTCCTGGCGCGCGCCCGGCGCCAGGCGCACGTCGATGCGCGACAGCGAGCCGACGCGGTCGAAATGCGTCTGCGCGCCGGCGATGTCCATCACCAGCAGCGGCGGGCCGTCGGCGGCGATGCGGCCGCCGACGACGAACTCGTGCGTTCGTCCGTCGACGACCATCGTGACGCGCTGCCCCGGGCCGACGAGCGCGCGTGCCGCGGCGTTGAGGAAGACGAGGTCGGGGTCGAGCGCGGCCAGCGGCGCGCCGGGCGAAGCCACGCCCGAGGCGGCCGCCGCCTCGGGCTGGACGAGCCACCCGGGCGAGATCCATGGCGCCACGAACGCGTCCAGGCCCAGCAGGTGCGCGGGATGGCCCTGCCCGTCGGCGCCGCGCAGCGTCAGGGGCAGGTCGACCACCGGACTGGCCTGCGCCACGCCCGGCGCCATCGCCAGCCGCGGATAGAGATCCTCGGACAGCAGGCCGTCGCGCGGTCGCACGCTGAAGTCGGGCGCGCCGCTGGCCGCGTGCACGGCCGCCGAGAACTCCGACAGCGCCGATGCATTGATCAGCTGCACCGCGAAGGCCAGCGCGACGCCCAGCGCCACGGCCAGCACGGCCGCGGCCTGGCGCCACGGATGATGGCCCCACTCGGCCCGCAGCAGGCGCAGGTGCAGCGAGGCGAGGGACGCGCGGTGCGGGCGCCGCGGCGGATCGGACAGGACGGCGTTCAAGGGCAGGGCGATCGATGGGACACCGGCATCCTGCCATCAATCCGGATTCCTGCCGGCGCGGATCGGCGGGTTAACCGCCCGTTCGGCGCCGTGCGCGCCATTTCCCGGGGTTTGTCGCCGAAGTGGCAGCCACGGCGTCGCGGCGTCCCCATCATCGACCGCGGCGCCGTATGCTTTGCGCCAGACGAGCACGACCACCCCGAGACAACGCCATGACGACCGCCACCCCTTCCGACGTCGCCGAATCCACGCGCATCGTGCAGCGCATCTGCCCGCTGTGCGAGGCGTGCTGCGGCCTGAGCCTGACAGTGTCGGGCACAGGCGAGCAGGCGCGCGTCATCGCCATCCGCGGCGACGAGGAGGACGTCTTCAGCCATGGCTACGTCTGCCCCAAGGCGATTGCGCTGAAGGATCTCGAGGACGATCCCGATCGCCTGCGCCGGCCGCTGGTCAAGCGCGACGGCCGCTTCGTCGAGACGAGCTGGGACGAGGCCTATGCCGAGATCGCGCGTCGCCTGCCGCCGCTTCTCGCCGCGCATGGCAAGGATGCGCTCGCGTTCACGCTCGGCAACCCGAACGTGCACCGGCTCGGGCTGGGCCTGTACGTGCAGCGCCTGCTGCGCGCGGCGGGCACGCGCAACATCTTCAGCGCCTCCACGCTCGACCAGATGCCGCGCCAGGTCGCCAGCGGCTGGATGTACGGCCACGCGCTGACCGTGCCGGTGCCCGACATCGACCGCTGCGATTTCCTGCTGATGCTGGGCGCCAACCCGATGGCCAGCAACGGCAGCATGTGGACGGTGCCCGACTTCCGCGGCCGCGCCAAGGCGATGCGCGCGCGTGGCGGCCGGCTGGTGGTGGTCGATCCGCGCCGCACCGAGACGGCCGCCATCGCCGACGAGCACCACTTCATCCGGCCGGGCGCCGACGTGTTCCTGCTGCTGGGCCTGGTCAATGCGGTGTTCGACGAGGGGCTGGTGCGCCCGGGTCGCCTCGAGGGGTTCCTCGCCACGGGCGAGACGGGTGTCGAGGCCCTGCAGCGGGCCGTCGCGCCGTATACCCCCGAGCGCATGGCGGCGCGTTGCGGCGTGCCGGCCGAGGCGCAGCGCGCGCTGGTGCGCCAGCTGGCGGCGGCGCCGCGCGGCGCGGTCTACTCGCGCATCGGATCGAGCACGCAGCGCTTCGGCACGCTCAACTCGGTGCTGGTCGACGCCCTGAACATCCTCACGGGCCACCTCGACGCCGAGGGCGGCGCCATGTTCCCGCAGGCCGCGGCGTTCGCCGCCAACACGCAGGGCAAGCCCGGCGTCGGCCGCGGGCTGGTGACGGGCCGCACGCGCAGCCGCGTGTCGGGCGCGCCCGAGGTGCTGGGCGAGTACCCGACCAGCTGCCTTGCCGAGGAGATCGAGACCCCGGGCGCGGGGCAGGTGAAGGCGCTGATCTCGGTGGCCAGCAACCCGGTGCTGTCGGCGCCCAATGGCGCGCGCATCGCGAAGGCGCTGGCCGAGCTCGACTTCATGGTGAGCGTGGACATCTACGTGAACGAGACGACGCAGCACGCCGACGTCATCCTGCCGGGGCTGTCCAGCTTCGAGGAGCCGCACTACGACGTGAGCTTCCCGCAGCTGTCCTGCCGCAACCATGCACGCTACAGCCCGCCGGTGTTCGCGCCGCGGCCCGGCGCGCAGGCGGAATGGCAGGCGCTGCTGCGCATCGCCGCGATGCTGCGC
>DATCRO010000702.1:0-7823 GCA_036569025.1 Burkholderiaceae bacterium | reverse complement strand
CCCTACGTGGCGCTGGTGCTCATGGCCGCGTGGGGCGCGGCCGATCGCCAGCTGGGGCGGCCGCTGCGCATCGCGCTGGTCGTCTCGCCGGTCGTGGCGGTGATCATGTCGTGGGGCGTGCACGTCGTCGCGAACGCGCTGGGCATCCTGGCGGCCGTCACCGACCGCAGCGACGCCGCCGACATCACGTCCTTCCGCAGCGAGATCTGGGCGCAGTCGCTGCAGCTGGTCAAGGCGCAACCCTGGCTGGGCGTCGGCTGGGGCGACTTCAACCTGGCCTGGACGCTGACGCCGTTCGGCGCGCGCAGCGCCGGCCTCGTCGACAACGCGCACAACCTGGTGCTGCAGCTGGCCGTCGAGCTGGGCGTGCCCCTCGCGCTGTTGATGACGGGCCTGCTGCTGGCGGCGTTGGTGCTGGCCGCGCGCCGCACCTGGCGCCTGGCGGGCGACGCGGGCCTGGGCGCGCGCGCCGCGCTGATGATCGTCGTGGTGATCGGCGTGCACAGCATGCTCGAATACCCCCTCTGGTATGCCTACCTGCTGCTGCCCACCGCGTGGGCGTTCGGCTTCGCCATCGGCGCCGGCAAGGCGGCCGGGTCCCCGGCGGGCGCCGCGCCGGCGGCGCCGCTGCGCGCGTGGCGCTGGGTCGGCGCGCTGCTGGTGGTGATCGCGCCGTCGGCGTGGCTGGACTATCTCAACATCGTCAAGCTGTTCCTGCCCGACTTCACGTCGCTGCCGCTCGAGCAGCGCATCGCCCGCGCGCAGGCGAGCCCGCTGTACGCCAACCAGGCCGACTACGTGGCCGTCACCAACCTGCCGCTGACGCCCGACACGGCCCCGCTGGTCGCGCGCTCGTCGCACGTGCTGCTCAACGGCCGCCTGATGTTCCTGTGGGCCAACCTGCTCCAGGCGCAGGGCCAGGCCGACAAGGCGCGCTTCATGGCGGCGCGGCTGCGCGAGTTCAACCTGTCCGGACCGCGGCCCTGGTTCGCGCCGTGCGACGACGCGGCCGTCACCGCCAAGCCGTTCCAGTGCCTGCAGCCCGAGCATCCCGTGACCTGGCGCGACTTCAGGTAGCCGCAGGGCGCGCGGAGCGCCCGGCGGCGGCGTCCGGCCCGATTCGCGTTACCCTGTGCACCGTTTTCGTCGCCGCAGGCGGCGCCGTCGACCTTCCAGTCCCGCAATGAACAGTCCATCCTCCCTCGGCGATCGTCCGGAAATCCGCCTGACCGCCTACGTGCTGGCGCTGCTGTGCCCGCCGCTGCTGGCGTGGAACCGCACCCCGTCGGCCACCCAGCTCAACGAACTGCTGTGCGTGCTGTGCTGGGGCCTGTGCCTGCTGGCCGCCAACGCGCTGCCGACGACCGGCCTGCGCCGCGCGCCCGCCACGTGGCTGGTGCTGCCGCTGGGCATCATGGGCCTGGCGGTGGTCGGCTCGTGGACGCTGGGATCGCTGCCGACCTCGCTGGCGCTGGCGCCGCTGCTGTCGCTGGTCGTCGCGTGCTTCGTGGCGGCGCTCGGCGCGCGTTCGTCGCAAGGCGGCGAGCGCGACGGCCTGGAGGCGTTCGCGCCGTTCGCGTTCGGCATGGTGGGCGTGGGCGCGTTGAGCGCCGTGATCGCGATCCTGCAGGTCTATTTCCCCAACCTGTGCGACGGCACCGTCATCGCGCAGTCCGGCATCCCCGGGCGCGCCGTGGGCAACCTGCGCCAGCCCAACCACCTCGCCAGCCTGCTGGTGTGGTCGGTGATCGCGCTGGTGCCGCTGGTCGAATGGGGGCGCATCCCGCGCTGGCTGGGCGCGCTGCTGCTGGCGCTGATCATGTGGGGCGTGTTCCTCAGCGGCTCGCGCACCGGCCTGTGGGGCGGGGCGCTGGTGCTGCTGCTGTGGGTCGCGGCCGACTCGATCGTCTCGTTGCTCCTGCCGGATCCGTCGCCGCTTCCGAGCATGTCCGTGAGCACCCGGGTGGCCCTGGTCGTGGCCTGCGCGATCGCGCTCGCGGCGCCCTGGCTGACTTCCCATCTCGGCCACAGCGTGGTCGGCACCGCCACGCGCGCCAACGACGGCGACAGCTCGCACTTCGCGATCTGGCGCAACACCGTCGAGATGATCCGCCAGCAGCCCTGGCTGGGCGTGGGCTGGGGCGAATTCAACTTCGCGTGGACGCTCACGCCGTTCCCGCACCGCCCCATCGCCTTCTTCGACCATACCCACGACCTGCCGCTGCAACTGCTGGTCGAACTCGGCATCCCGCTGGGCGTGCTGGTGCTGGGACTGCTGCTGTGGGCGCTCGGCCTGGGCCTGGTGCGCGCCTGGACAACGACCGGGCGCGCCGGCCAGGGCGCACGCGCGGCCTCGGTCATGGTGCTGATGATCGCCATCCACAGCCTCGACGAATACCCGCTTTGGTACCTGTACTTCCTGCTGCCCGCCGCGTGGGCCTGGGGTTTCACGCTGGGTTCGGGGCCGTCGTCCGCCGAGCCGGCGCTGCGCGGCGTCGACCGCGCCAAGCCGCTGGAGTCGGGCATCGTCATCCGCATGGGCAGCGAGGGCACCGGGCTGCGCGTGTTCGGCGGCGCGATGATCGTCGTGGCGATGCTGTGCTGGTGGGACTACATGGAGCGCGTCTCCACCATCTTCCTGGACGAGCCCGGCCTGCCGCCGCTGGCCGAACGCATCCAGACGGGCGAGACGAGCCCGCTGTTCGCGCACCACGCCGACTACGCCGAGGCCACCACCACCGAGCCGCCGTCGCGCGCGCTCGGCGCGCTGTCGCGTTCAACGCACTCGCTGCTCGACAGCCGGCTGATGATCGCGTGGGCCACGGCGCTGGCCGAGAGCGGCCAGAACGAACGCGCGCGCTACCTCGTCGCCCGTCTGAAGGAGTTCCACAAGGAAGAGGCCGACGAGTTCTTCGCGCCGTGCGCAGACGACACGCTCAAGGTCAAGCCGTTCCAGTGCCAGCCCGAGCCGACCGGGCTCAGCTGGCGCGACTTCCGCTGAGATCCGTGGACAAGGCCCGCGCGATGCGGGCCTTCTGCTTTCCCGCAGGCGCGGTTCAGGGCGCCGTCCACGACCCCGACTTGCCGCCGTGCTTCTCCAGCACGCGGATGTTCTCCATCACCATGCCGCGGTCGATCGCCTTGACCATGTCGTAGATGGTGAGCAGGCCGACCTGGACGGCCGTCAGCGCCTCCATCTCGACGCCGGTGCGGCCGAGCGTCTCGGCCTGGACGGTGCAGTGCACCGCGCTGGCGGCGGCGTCGGTGGCGAACTCGACCTGCACGTGCGTGAGCGGCAGCGGGTGGCACAGCGGCACCAGCTCGGATGTGCGCTTGGCGCCCTGGATCGCGGCGATGCGCGCGATGCCCAGCACGTCGCCCTTCTTGGCGGTGCCGCCAGCGATGGCCGCGAGCGTGGCGGGCTGCATGCGGATCGTGCCCGTCGCGCGCGCGACGCGGCGCGTCTCCGCCTTGCCACCGACGTCGACCATGTGGGCCTGGCCCTGGGCGTCGAAGTGCGTCAGGCCGGTGGCGGCGGGGGAATCGGGCGTGTCGTTCATGGAACCTTGGGCGGGCGGCGGGAATCCGACGATGCAGCGACAGGTCCGCTTCAGGAACGATGCGCTACACGGCCGATACATGGCGGTGTCATCATAGCGACCGCGGGCCTCGCCGGCCCGCGTCTCGACCGGACAGGAAATCGTTCCCTTGCGCCTGAAATTCGCCACCCTCGCCGCCGCCGCCTGCCTCGCGCTGAACGTCTTCGTCGTGCCGCACGCGCCGGCCGCGCAACCGAACCTGCCGGCGCTGGGCGAGGCGGAGTCCGATGAGTTCAGCATCGACGACGAGCGCAAGGTGGGGGAGCAGATCATGCGCCAGATCCGGCCCGATCCGGCCGTGATCGACGACCCGGTGCTGCTCGAGTACCTGATGTCCATCTTCGGGCCGCTGCACGAGGCGGCGCTCAAGCGCGGCAACATCAGCCAGGAGCAGGAGGAGAAGCTGGCCTGGGAGCCCTTCCTCGTGCGCGACACCGAGTTCAACGCGTTCGCGCTGCCCGGCGGCTACATGGGCGTCAACCTGGGCCTGATCGCGCAGGCCGGCACGCGCGACGAGATGGCCTCGGTGATCGGCCACGAGCTGTCGCACATCACCCAGCGCCACATTGCACGCAGCATGGTGGCCAACAAGCACCAGAGCATGGTGACGATGGCGGCGATGCTGCTGGGCCTGCTGTTCGCCACGCGGTCGCGCAACGGCGACGTGCCGATGGCGGTGGTCACCAGCGGCCAGGCGGCGATGGCCACCGGCCAGCTCACGTTCTCGCGCCAGATGGAGACCGAGGCCGACACCTTCGGCCAGGACGTGATGACCGACGCCGGTTTCTCGCCGTCGGGCATGGCCGACATGTTCGGCCGGCTGGAGGACGTCAGCCGGCTCAACGACAGCAACCAGTACCCGTGGCTGCGCTCGCACCCGTTGACGATCGAGCGCATCGCCGCCGCGCGGCTGCGCGCGCGCCAGGGCCAGCCGCAGGACCCGGCCAAGACGCACATCACCGAGCATTCGCTGATGCGGGCGCGTGCCCGGGCCCTGATGGACACCTCCGACGTCGCGCTGCGCCGCATGCAGGGCCAGGCGCGCCTGAACGCGCCGCTCAACGATGCGCAGCGGCTGGGCAACCTGTATGGGGGTGCGCTGGCGTCGATCGAGCTGCGCGACTTCGCGTCGGCCTCGCAGATGATCGCGCAGGCCGACGACGTGATGGCCAGGCACGCCGCGGCGGTCGCCGCGCAGGACAACGCCGCGCTGCCGCCGCCGGCGCCGCCGGCGCAGGTGGTGGTCACCCCGAAGCTCTATCCGATCGAGCCGGAGGTGGCGCGCGACTTCCTGCTGCTGCGCGTGGAGGCGGCGGCGGCCAAGCGCTCCGCGCCGGAGATCGTGTCGGCCGTCGCGGCGCTGGGCCCGGATCGCTCGCGTCCGGCGCTGATGGCGCGCGCCGAGGCCGCGGTGGCACGCGCCGCCGCGCGCGATCCGGCGGCCGGCGGCGCGCTGCAGGAATCGGTCGAGTCGCTGCAGACCTGGGTGGCGCTGCATCCGCGCGACGTGCTCGCCTGGACGCTGCTCTCGCAGTGCGCCGAGCCGCTGGGCCAGAAGCTGCGCGCCGTGCGCTCCGAGGCCGAGGCGCACGCCGCGCAGGGCGATCTGATCGGCGCGATCGACCGGCTGCGCGCCGGCCAGCGCCTGTCGCGCACCGGCAAGACCGACTTCGTCGAGGCCTCGATCATCGATGCCCGGCTGCGCGAGCTCGAGTCGATCCGGCGCGAACTGGTCAAGAACAAGGAAATGGAGCCGCAGTGACGGCGGACGCGCCGCCGCGTCACTCCTCGAACAGGTGCTCGATGGCCACGTCGATGATCGTGGAGGCGATCGAGTAGATCACCGAGCCGATCAGCGCCGATCCGAATCCGTCGACGTGGAAGCCGGAGAGCAGCCCGGCCGCGGCCCAGAACATCAGCGCGTTGATCACGAACAGGAACAGCCCGAGCGTCAGCACCGTGACGGGCAGCGTGAGCAGCACCAGCAGCGGACGCACCAGGATGTTGAGCAGGCCCAGCACGAGCGCCGCCACCAGCGCGGCGCCGAAGCTGTTGACCGAGACGCCGGGCGACAGGTGGGCCACCAGCAGCAGCGCGGCGGCCAGCAACAGCCAGCGGACGATGAGTTTCATGACGAACCGGCAATTGGTTGGGACTGCGCCGGATTGTGGGGCAAGCACGCGCGATCCGTCACGCCGCGCGGCCGTCGCGCACTGGCCGCAGCGCGTCGAAATGGGGGGGCGGCGGACCTGCAGGCGGCGTGCCCGCGCCGCGTCTCGTGCGGGACAACCCGGGTATGCGCGCGCCGCCGCGGCGCGAAAACCGCGCTTCGAATATCGCGCGGCGGCGAGAAACTCGCGGCGCCGAGTTTCGATAAATACCTCAGGGGGTATATAGAAATTCGCGCTGGAAGCTTCTCTGCAGGGCCGAATGACGCCTCCGCGAGACAAAAACTTGCTTTTCCCTCGTGAGAATCGCGTTTTTCATAGGTGAAGTGTCTTCTCACGCACTGCATGAGGCAGTACCATTCGTCTCGCTGATGTCTGCAGAGAAACGAGAGTTCATGCGACGCTCACCCAGACCGCGGCACATCAAAACCTCTTGATGGAGAGATTCAACATGGCAACTGCAACGAAGAAGGCCGCTCCGGCCAAGAAGGCTCCGGCCAAGAAGGCCGCTCCGGCCAAGAAGGCGGCGCCCGCGAAGAAGGCCGCTCCGGCCAAGAAGGCGGCTCCTGCGAAGAAGGCCGCTCCCGCGAAGAAGGCCGCTCCGGCCAAGAAGCGCACCCCGAACGCCGCGTTCATGAAGGCGATGACGCCTTCGCCGACGCTGGCGGCCGTGATCGGCTCCACGCCGATCCCGCGCACCGAGGTCACCAAGAAGGTGTGGGAGTACATCAAGAAGAACGGCCTGCAGGACAAGGCCAAGCGCACGATGATCAACGCCGACGCCAAGCTGAAGGAAATCTTCAAGAAGGCGCAAGTCTCGATGTTCGAGATGACCAAGCTGATCAACAGCCACCTGAGCTGATCGCCGCGGCCGCTTCGGCGGCTGGCGAGATGTCCGAGAACCGGCGCCGCGACGCAAGTCGCCGCGCCGGTTTTTTATTGCCCGCCCGGACCACCGCGGCGCCGCGCACGCGCCGTTCACCAAATCCGTGGGTTCGCGCGGGAAGTCCCGTCGGCGCCCGTGACCCGCGGGCAGAATGCGCGACAGGAGTGCGGCCCGTCCATTTGTCCTCCGATGCGAATCGAGGCCGCGCCCTTCATGAAACCAGCCGAGGTCGGATTGAGATACGAGATGAGCATCGAGCGCAGCACCGAGCTGCTGCGGCTCGCCTTGCCCTGGATGTCGCGCCAGCGAGCCGGCCTGCATCCCGTCAGCTATGCCGTCTGGTTCGACTACGTCGCCCAGACCAATCCGCCGCTGCGCGCCGCCATCGACGAGCACCTGGCGCGCGACGGCGCGCTCGACGAGTTCGCCACCCACGCGCTGTTCACCCGCCACGTGGCCGACGTCGACCCCGACACCGCCCAGCGGGTGGTCGACCAGATGCAGCGCGTGCTCGGCGGCATGGGCGAATCGGCCGGCGCCGCGGGTGCCCATGCCACCCGCTACGCGGCCACGCTGGCCCAGCTGGCGGCCGCGCTGGCCCGCGGAGATACACCCAGGGGTATCGACGCCGCTGCCGGCGTCGCGCGCAATGGCCCGGCGCCGCGCCAGCTGGCCGACGTCGTGGCCGAGGTGATTGCCGACACCGGCACCATGCGCAGCCAGATCGGCGGCCTGCAACAGCGCCTGGCCGACAGCCGGCGCGAGATCGAGCGCCTGCGCGACGAGGTGCGCCGCGCCCGCGAGGACGCGCTGCGCGACTCGCTGACCGGCCTGTCGAACCGGCGCGCCTTCGACCAGGCGCTGGCCGCGCTGCTCGGAGCGCCGGCGTCGGTGTCGCCCGCCGTCGGCGCGCGCGACGCCCGCGCGGCCATCGACGCCGCCAAGGCGCCCGCCGCCAGCCGCCCGCCGGCCGATGCGCCGGCGCCGCTGTCGGCCGGGGACGGCCGTGGCCCGTGGCTGCTGGTGGCCGACATCGACCGCTTCGGACGCGTCAACGAGGCCCACGGGCGCGAGTTCGGCGACCAGGTGATCAAGGCCGTGGCGGAGGCGCTGCGGACGCTCGTGCCCGCGGGGGCGACGCTGGCGCGGGTGGACGGCGAGGCGTTCGGC
>DATCRO010000701.1:0-4024 GCA_036569025.1 Burkholderiaceae bacterium | reverse complement strand
CGCAAGGCGCTGTCCGACGTGGCGCGACTCCTCGAGCTGCGCGCTCGCCGCTGATCATGAGACTGCCATCCTTGCTCCGGCTGTCGCCCAAGTGGGCGCCGTACGTGTTCATCAGCCCGTTCCTCGTGCTGTTCGGCGTGTTCGGCATCTTCCCGCTGGCTTTCTCGCTGTACCTCGCGTTCCAGTCATGGGAGCCCACCGGGGGCCTGAAGGCGATGGAGTTCGTCGGCCTGGCCAACTTCGCGTTCGCGCTGAAGGACCCGTGGTTCTGGACGTCGCTGAAGAACACGCTGTGGCTGGCGGTCGCCTCGGGCGTGCCGCAGCACCTGATCGCGCTGCCGCTCGCCGCGTTCATCCACTCCTCGTTCAAGCGCCTGCGCGACGGCGTGATCGCGGTGTACTTCCTGCCATACATCACGTCGACGGTCGCGATCGCGATCATGTTCAACGCGCTGTTCTCCAAGGACTACGGGCTGATCAACGCGGCGCTCGCCCAGGCCTTCGGGATGGAGCACATCGACTGGCTGCACGACGTGGCGCACATCAAGCCGGCGATCGCGTTCATCGTGTTCTGGCGCTACGTGGGCTTCAACACGGTGCTGTACCTCGCGGCGATGCAGACGATCCCGGGCGAGCTCTACGAGGCCGCGACGCTGGACGGCGCGGCGCGCTGGCGGCAGTTCTTCCACATCACGCTGCCCAGCATCAAGCCGATGATCTTCTTCGGCGTGACGCTGAGCGTGATCGGCGGCCTGCAGCTGTTCGAGGAGCCGTTCATCCTGACCGGGGGCAAGGGCGGCCCGCAGCAGTCGGCGATGACGTCGGCCGTGTACATGTTCCGCGAGGCCTTCAACTTCAACGACTTCGGCGGCGCGAGCGCGATGTCCTGGCTGCTGTTCTTGGTCGTGGCGCTGCTGACGTGGATCACGAACCTGGCCTTCCGCCAGCGAAAGGGGCGCGCATGAGCCCGCACGGCCGCCCGAAGGGCGAATTGACCGCAGCGCGGAGCGCGGAGGTTTCACCATGAGCGCAGCCGCGACCCCCCTTCCGGCCATCGGGTGCGAGAGCGCCGGCGCGCGCACCACGCGCTGGATGGCGTACCTCATCGTCGCCGTGGGCGCGCTGTTCATGCTGGCGCCGTTCTGGTTCATGTTCGTGTTCGCCACGCATTCGCGCAGCGAGATCTTCAACCTGCCGCCGCCGCTGTGGTTCGGCGACGACCTGATCGCGAACTTCAAGCTGCTGACCGAGCGCCTGCCGTTCTGGCGCAACCTCGGCTGGAGCGTCTACGTGGCGCTGATGGCCACCGTGCTGACGCTGCTGTTCTGCTCGATGGCCGGCTACGCGTTCGCGCTGATGGAGTTCCGCTTCAAGAAGCCGCTGTTCGGCCTCGTGATGGCCACGATGCTGCTGCCGCAGTTCATGAACATGATCCCGATGTTCATGATCATGGACGCCCTGGGCTGGATCGACCAGCAGCGTGCGCTGTACGTGCCGGGCGCGGCCAGCGCCTTCGGCATCTTCCTGATGCGCCAGTTCGCCGCCTCGGCGGTGCCCAGGGAACTGGTGGAGGCGGCGCGCATGGACGGCTGCGGCGAGTTCTCCATCTACTGGCGCATCGTGCTGCCCCTGCTCAAGCCTGCGCTGGGCACGCTGGCGCTGATCACGTTCATCCAGTCCTGGAACAACTTCATCAACCCGCTGATCGTGATGCGCAGCCTGCCCAACTACACGCTGCCGCTCGCGCTGCGCAGCCTGCAGTCGACGATGAACACCGAGTGGGGCGCGCTGATGTGCGGCTCGGCCATCGCCACGATCCCGCTCATCGTCCTGTTCGCGATCACGTCGCGCCAACTGATCGCCGGATTGACCGCCGGCGCCGTGAAGTAGTCATGCCCAACGACATCAACGATCTTGCAAGCCGGTTCCCGCGCGATTTCGCATGGGGCGTGGCCACCAGCGCCTTCCAGATCGAGGGCGCGGCCTTCGAGGACGACAAGGGCGAGTCGATCTGGGACCGCTTCTGCCGCGAGCCGGGCGTGATCGCCGACGCGAGCAACGGCGATGTCGCCTGCGACCACTACCACCGCGTGGAGGACGACCTCGACCTGATCGCCGGCCTGGGCGTGGACCTCTACCGCTTCTCGATCTCCTGGCCGCGCGTGCAGCCGGCGGGCGAAGGCGCATGGAACGACAAGGGCCTGGCGTTCTACGACCGCCTGGTCGACGGCCTGCTCCGGCGCGGCCTCGCGCCACACGTCACGCTCAACCACTGGGACCTGCCGCAGGCGCTGCAGGACAAGGGCGGCTGGGCCTCGCGCGACACCGTGCACCGCTTCGTGGATTACGCGCTGGGCA
Source organism: Burkholderiaceae bacterium (assembly GCA_036569025.1). Classification (GTDB taxonomy): domain Bacteria; phylum Pseudomonadota; class Gammaproteobacteria; order Burkholderiales; family Burkholderiaceae_C; genus Scleromatobacter. Next base: position 1,666 of record DATCRO010000701.1, on the reverse strand, counting down.
TCCAGCGCCGGCTGGGCGACCGCCTGGCCGCGATCACCACGCACAACGAACCCTGGGTGGTGGCCTGGCTGGGCCACAAGGAAGGCACGTTCGCGCCCGGCATCAAGTCGCGCAAGGTCGCCAACCAGGTCGCGCACCACCTGCTGGTCAGCCACGGACTGGCGCTGCGCGCGCTGCGGGCCGAGGGCGCCACGGCCAGGCTGGGCATCGTCCTGAACATGGCCCACACGATGCCGCTGACCGGCTCGCCCGAGGACGCCGCCGTCGCGAAGCTGGACGACGCGCTGGGCCGCCGCTGGTATGCCGATCCGCTGTTCAAGGGCGAGTACCCGGCCGAGGCGCTGGCCGAGTTCGGCGACGACGCGCCGCAGGTCGAGCCGGGCGACATGGCCGTCATCGCCACGCCGCTGGACTTCCTGGGCATCAACTACTACTCGCGCCACCTGTCCAGCGCCAAGGGCCCGCTCGCGCCCGAGGACAAGCCCTATCCGAAGACCGACATGGGCTGGGAGATCTACCCCGACGGCCTGCGCGAGCTGCTGCTGACGATGCACCGCGACTACGACCTGCCGGCCACCTACATCACCGAGAACGGCGGCGCGTTCCCCGACCCGGTCGGGGCCGACGGCAGGGTGCACGACGCCGATCGCACCGACTACCTGGCCACGCACGTCCGCGCGGTCGGCGAGGCGCTGGCGCAGGGCGTGCCGATGGCCGGCTACATGGTCTGGAGCCTGATGGACAACTTCGAGTGGGCCAGCGGCTACGCCAAGCGCTTCGGCATCGTGCACGTCGACTACGGCACGCTGGCGCGCACGCCCAAGGACAGCGCGCTCTGGTTCCGCGACCTGGTCGCCCAATGCCGCGCGCTGCGCAAGACGGGAGCCTGAACATGGGACGCGTGAGCCTGCGCAAGGTGCGCAAGTCCTTCGGCACGGTCGACGTCATCAAGGACATCGACCTCGAGGTCGAGGACGGCGAGTTCATGGTCTTCGTCGGGCCTTCGGGCTGCGGCAAGTCGACGATGCTGCGCATGATCGCGGGCCTGGAGGCCATCGACGGCGGCGACCTGCTGATCGACGGCCAGCGCGCCAACGACATCCGCCCCGCCGACCGCGGCGCCGCGATGGTGTTCCAGAGCTACGCGCTGTACCCGCACATGACGGTGGCGGAGAACATGGGTTTCGCGCTGAAGATGGCCGGCGTCGGCCGCAAGGAGCGCGACGAGCAGGTGCGCCGCGCGGCCGACGTGCTGCGCATCGGCGACCTGCTGGGGCGCATGCCCAAGGAGCTGTCCGGCGGCCAGCGCCAGCGCGTGGCCATCGGCCGCGCCATCGTGCGCAAGCCGCGCGTCTTCCTGTTCGACGAGCCGCTGTCCAACCTCGACGCGGCGCTGCGCGTGAACATGCGCATCGAGCTGTCGCGCCTGCACCGCGAGCTCGGCACCACGATGATCTACGTCACGCACGACCAGGTCGAGGCGATGACGATGGGCACGCGCATCGCGGTCTTCAACCAGGGCCGCATCGAGCAGCTCGGCGCGCCGCTGTCGCTGTACAACCAGCCGGCCAACGAGTTCGTCGCCGCCTTCCTCGGCGCGCCGCGCATCAATCTCGTCGACGTCCCCGGAAGCGACGCCACGCCGGTGCACCGCGCGCTGTGGGGC
>DATCRO010000700.1:0-2001 GCA_036569025.1 Burkholderiaceae bacterium | reverse complement strand
CGGCGCCGTTCGCAGGCCGCCGCAGGCGCCCAGCGCGAGCACGGCGACGCCGAGCATCGAGGTGGCCGCCGCACGCCGGCCGGCACTTGCGATTTGGGGGAATCTCGCCGCGCGCGTCCACCGCATTCCCACTCCACGTCGGGGCTCGTTCTTCGTTCGCATCACTTGTCTCCATCATCGTTGTCGTGGAGAAATTCTGGGCTCGCGAGCGCCGGGCCTTCTGCCTCGGATTGCGATCGGCCTGACGGATCTTGCGAAGATGCGGCGACATGCCGGACGCGCCCGCGCGACGGCCTGCATACGGCACAGGGTATGCACGATCACGCTGCACGTGCAGGAAATCGCAGGAAAACTCGCTGTCCCGCACGGATGATGCCGGCGCTCACCTACAATCGCGCCGCTGCGGCAATCGCCGCAGCATCGACATCCAAAGTTCAAAGTACTGAAGAACCATGGCAACTGCAAAGAAGACCCCCGCCCCCGCCAAGAAGGCGACCAAGGCCGCCGCGCCGGCCAAGACCGCCAAGAAGGCTGCTCCGGCGAAGGCCGCGAAGGCTGTGAAGGCCGCTCCGGCAAAGGCTGCTCCGGCCGCGCTGAAGCCGCTGAAGACGGCGTTCAACAAGTCCAGCCTGGCCGCTCACGTGGCCGAGCAGTCGGGCGTCGACGCGAAGTCGACCAAGGCCGTGCTGGCCGCGCTCGAAGGCGCGATCCTCATGTCGGTCAACAAGAAGGGCCTCGGCTCCTTCACGCTGCCGGGCCTGCTCAAGGTCGTCGTGCACAACGTGCCGGCCAAGAAGAAGCGCATGGGCAAGGACCCGTTCACCGGCGTGGAGCGCATGTTCGCCGCCAAGCCCGCGACCGTGAAGATCAAGACCCGCGCCCTGAAGAAGCTGAAGGACGCCGCGCTGTAATCAGCGCCGACGAAGGCGGGCCGACGGGCCCGCCCCAAATGCAAAGAGCCGCAGGACGCGGCTCTTTTTCATGGCGGGATCGACGCTGCTTTCAGGACCTGCGGTCGCCGAACATGCCGTCGATGCTGATGAACTCCGTCATGCTGTCGGAGAAGTCCTTCAGCGCGCCGGGGGCCATCGCGGCGGCCAGGCGCTCGGTGTGCTGGTCGGGCTGCGAGTGGCCGGCGTGCGAATGGCGGTCGCCGTGGCGGCGGCGCAGCACCTGCTCGACGCGGCGGCGCAGCAGGACGAGGCCGGGGCCGTAGACGTCGAGGTCGAACGCGTCCAGTGCCTGCGCTGCATGGCGCAGCACGGCGGCGGGGACGTCGTCGATGCCGCGTTCGCCGTTCTTCATCATCGCGCGCTCCAGCAGCGCCAGCGACGGCAGCCGCGGATGGCGTCCGATCTGGCCGCCGAGCATCGCGCGCAGGTTCGCGCAGACCTCGGAGACTTCACGCGCCGTCATCGAAGGCAGCTCGCCCGGGTTGTTGCGGCGGCGCGGCGCGGATTCGTCCCCCGGATGGGTGCCGGTCGCGCGCGGCGGCTTGTCGAACACGAAGTGGAAGTCGAAACCACGGCGTTCGAGGCGGATCGGTCGCGTCAGCAGCTTGTGCAGACGCTTCAGGACCCCGCCGGCAACGGGAGGAGCGGACATGGCCGTAACGGTAGAGGAGGAGATCATGCTGAGCCCAACGAAAAAGCGATGCCTTGCAGGCCGGTTGCAAACAAGCGCCCTCTCACAAGTGCAGCGACGGTCGGGAGTCCGGCGGGCTGCCTTCTTTTCTTCGTCCATTTTGGCGTTCGGATGAACGCTGTCGAGCTTCCAAATTGCAAGTTCTCGTTACGGCATGGCGGAGCTGATTTCCGGCATTTCGCGATATGGGAGAACGTGTCGGCGAGCACTCACCGGGCCGCGACGCGTCGCGGGGGTGCCCACCCCCGGCGTGACCCTGGGCAGTCTTGCCACAGGCCCCGCCCGGGTGACGGGTATCGCCTCACGATACCCGCTGGGACAGGCGGAGCGTGCCGCAGGACCCGGCCTGTCGGCGGG
>DATCRO010000699.1:0-11869 GCA_036569025.1 Burkholderiaceae bacterium | reverse complement strand
CCGCCGCCCGGCAGGCCATCGCCCGCGGGCGCGGCATCGGTCGTGGCCATCGGCCCTCCATCGGCTCAGCGCCGAACCGGCGCGGGAAAAGGGACCGCCCCGCGCGGACCCGAGCTCGCGCGGGGCGGGGATCGTGATCAGGCCTGGATCATCTCGGTGGCCGTGAAATGCAGCGCCTGCCAGGACATCACCTTGCCGTTGACCAGGCGCGGCAGGTCCTGCGGCAGCGTCAGGTCGCCCGGGGACTGCGCCATCTCGAACACCGCGCCACCCGGCCCGGTGCCCGCGGTCGGGTCCGCGCGGAGCAGGTCTTCGAGGCCGCCGAGGGTGGCGTCGAGCGCATCCACCCATTCCTCGCCCGTGTACTGCACGCTCTGCGTGTTCGACGGGATCAGGTACTGGTAGAGCACGACGAGCGCGACCTGGTAGTCGACCTGCTTCCAGCCGACCACTTCGGTGCTCACGCTCGCCGCCGGGTCGGCTTGCCGGGTCTCGCCCTTGTCCATGAAGTGCAGGAACACCACGGCGCCCGAGCCCAGGTCGCTGCTCAGGTTCCAGGTCTTGCCGTCGATCAGCCACGGCTGCGCGCGGTACACCTTCGTGACGCCCGGTACGCTGCCGCCCCCGGCGCATCCGGCCTGGAGGTACGCGTAGAGCGCGGCGCGCACCGTCGCGCGGCTCACCGCGCCCGTCGCAGCGGCTTGAGCAGCTCGACGGCCTGGTTGTACTCGCTGGTGCCGCCGGGCATCGTCGGCTGCGGCGCGGACGGCTCGGCACTGATCGAGCCCATCTGCACAGCCTCGGCGCCGCGCAGCTTGATCCGCGACGAGGTCAGCAGGATCACCGCGTCCTTGCCCGCGCCCGGCAGCGCCGAGACGGACACGCCCGCGCCGTGGGCGTACAGCAGTGGCGCCGCGGTGGGCACCGTGAGCGAGCCCGGCACGTACGAGGCGCCGACGGTCGTGCTCTCCGTGTTCGCGCCGTCGGCGATCGACAGGCGCAGGCCGGCCGCGATGCCCAGCGACCCGGCCAGGCTTAGCGATGACGCGCCTGCGAGCGAGGCCTGCGAGGTAGCGGTCACGGCCCAGCCGTTGACGTAGGTCACGTCCGCGAAGATGAAGCCGCGCCGGGACGATACGCGCGGCGAGCCGTTCCACGACGCTCCGGCGCCCGCAACCGGGATCTTCACCAGCTTGCGCTCGACGCGCACGCCGGAAAGGTCGGTCATCGCCGCCATCGCGCCCTGCGACCAGCCGAGCGAGATCGCGTTGACCTGCACAATCGGCGCATAGTCCACCGGAACCCAGATCGTGCCGTCCGCGCGGACGCGGTACTCGCCGCTCTGCACGTCCACCGTGGCCGCCAGCGGCTTGCGGCAGATGCTGTCGGCCTGCGACGAAGCGCGCGCGATCACCCGCGCAAGCGCGGCCCGATTGTCGTCGGCCGAGCCCTCCGGCACGAGCTGGCTGGTATCGACGCCGGTCGGTTCGGCCAGGTACTCGTCGACCGTGATGTACGAGGTCTCGGTGGCGTAGGTCGGCACGTACGGCGCGACGGCAGGTTGCACGCTCACCGCCCCCTAGGCGCCCGGGTACTTGTGGAAGTGCGTCACGGCCGGCTGGTGCTCGTGCTGCCGGTAGCCGCGGCGGTGCAGTTCGTCGAGCAGCCGCACGTCCAGTCGTCGCCAGTCGCGCGCCGGTAGGCCGCCGGTACCGTCCTCGCCGACGACGTCCAGCAGGTCCGGCTCGCTGGCCTTGAGTGCGGCGCTGAAGCGGGTGCAGCCGAGGCAGACGAGCAACTGTGAGCCGATCCGGTACGGGTGCCCGCACCAGGGCTCAGGGCACGCGGTGAGGCCTTCGACGACGTCGGCGTGGATACCCACGTCGTGCTCGACGATCAGCAGGTCCCCGGGTTCGTGCCACTGCTCGGCCAGCAGCCGCCAGTACGCGGACATGTCGGCCGGGTCCAGCGGGACGCGCACGTGCCCGGGCGCGTGACGGTCCAGCAGGATCGCCGCCGCCGGGTGCAGGCGCGTGTACGGGACGATGACGCTCACTCGCCGGCGTCGTCGGCCTTCTTCGCCGCAGCCGTCTTCTTCGCCGCAGGCTTGGCCGCCTTCGCGGACTCCACCTCGGCTTCGAGTTCGGCGATCCGCGCCAGGTGCTCGGACTCGCCCTCGCTCGGCTGCCGGGAGGCGAGCTGCCCCTCCAACTCGCGCACTCGCGCCGCGAGCCCGGCCGGGTCGAGTTCGGCCTGTGCCGCCAGTGCGCGGCGGTTCGCGGCGGACTCCTGCTCGGGCAGCCAGTGCGGGAAGCGCACCAGCACCTGCCCGACCTCGTGCGGCACGTCGAACACGCCGTTCTCGTCGGCCTCGTAGTCGACGCCGTCGTGTTGCAGGGCGGTCGCGCCGTTCGTGCTGGCGATCCGCATGGCGGTACCTCCGGGTCGGTAGGTTCCGGGCCCGGCCGGCGCGGGAGGTCGGCCGGGCGCGGGAGGGGACTACTTGATGTTCTGCAGGACGCCCATCGCGACGGGCGCCTTGTTGATCAGCGTCTCGTTGGCGTAGGTCTCGCCGTCGAAGCGCGGGCCGCCGCCGGCGGTGTTCGCCTGCCGGTTCGCCGCGTACTCGTAGTCGGCCAGGTCCCGCAGGCAGCGCATCTCCAGCGTGTTGGTGATGTTGCTGTTGGGGAACGGAACCCGGTCGGTGCGCGCGATCAGCGTGCCGGGCGGCATGTGCGGGTGCACCTCGACGCGGATCGGCGTGCCGCCCGCGGCCTTGTTGACGTACCAGCCGACGAACGCTCCGAGCACGGCCTCGGAGCGCCCGGCCAGGTTCGGCTGGAAGAAGGTCTCCGAGCTGGTGGTCGACAGGATCACGTTCGACAGTTCGGTGCCCTGCTGCGAGGACATCATGTACGCGTCGGGGGACAGGCGCACCGTGTCGTAGATCGACTGGTTCAGGTCGTCGAGTTCCTTGACCGACGCACCGGAGACGGTGAACGCGGCGCCGTCCAGCGAGTGGAAGTACGCGCCCGAGGTGACGCCCGAACCGGGGGTGACCAGGCCGGTGGCGCCCCCGGTGGCGTAGTCGCCCGCGAGGGTCGCCAGCAGGCCGTTGAACTGGTTCGCGCCCGCCGACGAGTCGGCGACCGGCACCGCGGCCGGGGCGGTGCCGTAGATGTCCGGCAGGTTCGGCACGGCCTGGTTGGCGACCGGGATCGAGGTGATCGTGACCGTGTTCACGGTGGTGGTCGTGTAGTAGAACCCGGCGACGAACCAGTCGTAGGCGACCGCGCCGCGCACCGCGGCGACCGTGGCGGTCGCGGAGTGCGTGGCCGCCGCCACGGTCGAGGTGGTCACGGTGCCCTGCGCGGAGGCGACCGTGGAGCCACCCCAGAAGTAGTTCGCCCCGGTGCGCGCGGCGACCTTCACGTTCACAGCGGTGGACGCGGCGATGGAGCCGCCGGTGTCGGACTGCGAGACGGTCGGGGTGGCGGGCGTGGTCAGGGCGAACAGGCAGCCGCCGATACCGCCCTTGTCCTCACCGATCTTGAACTGGTTCAGGGCGTTGAACACCGCGACGGCCTTCGCGTCGGCGTAGCCGCCGGCCAGGTCGATCGCGTCCTGCGTGACCGTGTACCCCATGCCGATCTTGGCGTAGAGCGCGGTGACGTCCATCTCGTCGACGTTCGCGATCGGCGCGGCGTAGTCGAACGCGGTGAACGGGTTGGGCTGGGTGTTGTTGATGTTGACCAGGGCGCGCCACTCGGCGAACTTCGCGCCCATCTTGGGCTTGGTGCGCGCGAGCTGGTCGCGGAATGGGGTGTTGACCGGGATCAGGGAGATCAGGTCGGACAGGTCGACACCGAGGATCCCGGTGCCGGAGGTCACGCCCGCGGTCTGAGCCTTCTTGATCTGCTCGATGGTCTCGGCGGTGATGTCGTCGCCGACGCTCATGGGGTGCCCCTTTCTGGGCATGCCGACCGGCCCGTTCCGCGCTACGGCGGGCGGGCTGTCGGGGAAGCGTGCGGGGAAGGTGCCGCGCGTCCGGCTATGCGCCGGGGCGGGTGAAGCGGTCGCGCACGCGCGCGTAGGCGAGCTGCTGCTCGGCCTCCCGCTTCGCCGCAGGGGTCTTGGCCTGCTCGATCGACTTGCGAAGGTCGGCGTACGGGTCCTCGGTGGATCCGTCGCGGTCGGCGACGCCGGCAGTGCCGGTCGCGCCGTTGAGCAGGGGCGACTTGCGGTCGTCAGGCATCTTCGCCAGGTGCTCGACACGCTCCTGTAGGCCCTTGACCACGTCCGCCAGGTCGTCCTTGCCGGCGACCTGCTTCGCGAGCGCGTTCACGGCCTCTGTGAGAGTGGCCAGCTCGGACGGCTGTGCTGCCTTCGTCATCTCGTCGTCGTCGTCCAGCGGCGGGGAGGCGACGGTGTGGGTGCCGGGGATCATAGCGGCGTTGTCGCCGGCTGCGTCCTCGACTTCGTCCATGCCGCCCCCGTCGGGGGCCTGCGGCTGGACGACGTTGGTGATGGCGTCCTTGTCGACGACGCCGACCAGGCAGCCGCTGCTGTCGTAGACGGCGACCATCTCGCCGTCGGCCTTCGTGACGGCTTCGGCCGGCTCGGGCGCGGTGGGCGTCTCGGCCGGCGCGCTCTCGGGGGCCTCGATGGTGGCGGTGTCGGACACGGCGGTCTCCTGACGCTTCGCGACGGGCTCGCCGTCGTCGGATTCGGGGGCTGGCAGGCGCGCGAGCACCTGCTGGATCGCGGTCGCCGCGTCGCGCAGCGCCTTCTCGTTCGCGGCCGACAGCACACGCCCGGCTTTGAGCAGCGGCGCGAAACCCTCGACGATCTCCAAGTGGTCCGGCTCGAACTCGGACAGTGCCTTGCCGATGACGTCGAGCGTGCCGCCGAGATCGGCCTCGGCCTGCTCGTCCACGGCGAACCCGGCGAGGGTGTCGATGACGAAATCCACGGCGCAGCGCGCGTCTTCCAGGTCGCTGGCGGCGAGGAAGTCGCCCGGATCGGCCGCCGCGCCCTCGACCATCTCCCGGTTCGCCATGACGTCCAGCGCTTGGCGCAGCCGCACGGCGATCGCGGTCCACTTGCGCGCGGTGGCCGCGTCGATGGCCTCCCACGCGGGGGAGCCGGGCGTCTCGGGGTTGCCTTCGCCGACGCCTTCGGGTTCGGCCAGCACTGTGGCCGTGTCGAGCGCGCCAGCGTCGTCCGGTTCGCCGTCGGCCTTCGAAACGCCGGTCTTCAGGCTGCCGTCGCTGCCCCAGTTGTCCGGGATCTTCGACGAGGCACCCAGCGACTTCGCGCGGGAGATGATGTGCCGCCGGATCGCGTCGTGGCCGCCGGAGCCGCGCCCGACGGCGTGGATCGCGTTATCGAGGTCTTCCTCATCGGCGATCGGGTACGAACCGTCGTCCATCGCCTGGCCGTTGCCGGACATGCGCTTGCGGTCGTCGGTGTTGTACTTGGCCTTGCGCACCGCGGCCTCGTGCATCCGCGCCATCGTGTCGGCGAGAGCGGCGGGGGTGCCGGTCATCGTCACCGCCTCCCCGCTGGACTCCGATGTGCTGATCAGTTCGCGCACGAAGTCGGGCGGGAACAAGGACGCGCCACCCTCGGACTTGGCGAAAAACCAGGGCGTGCCATTCGCCGCGGCGCCGACCATGTCCACCTGCGGGACGGTGACGTCGACCAGCTCGCTGAACGGGTCGTCGTCGATCACCGTGTCGGCCATCAGCTACTCCGGGGAGGGATGCGGCGGGCGTGGCCCTGCGGAGACCAGCCGGTGACTTTTCCCTGCTTGTACAGGCTCCAGGCGGTCTCATCGAGCACGGCGCCCAGCACCCAGTCGCCCGCCTTGACCACCACGCCGTCGCCGACGTCCCAGTCCGGGCCGCGGTAGATGTACGACTCGACGACCGTGGCGTGGCCCGTCGTGCCGTCCACGTGCTCGATGCCGACCTGTCCGCCGGTGCGCAGGTAGCTCCACGCGGCCTTCTCCAGCTCGTCGGCGCTGATGAAGTCGCGGGCGCCGTCCATGCCCTTGCGGATGCGCGGATCGGGTCCGGCCTGGTAGGCGATGCCGAGGACGTAGCGCTGTTCGTCCGCCATCTACTCGCCCTCCTGCCTGCGCGAAGAGATGACGACACCGGGCGCGCAGCGGCACCACGGGTGGCCGGGCGGCTGGAACGCGCCGGAGGGGAACGGGTGGCCGATGCGCACCGGGCCCGCTTCCTCGTTCGGCTCGCAGACCTCCGGGCACACCCGCTCGTCCTCGGCGGTGAGCCACTCGGTCTCGCGGTAGCCGCGCCGCTGGTAGCCGTCCACGGCCGCGGTGGACACGGCGCGCGCCAGCTCGGTGGTGGCGATCATCTGCGCGCGCTGCGGCGCGGTGAGCAGGTCGCGGATGTCGCGCGCGATCGTGTCCGCTGAGTCGCCGCGCGCCGCTCCGACGGCGAGCAGGCGCCCGAGTTCGTTCAGGCGCGTGTCCGCGATGGACTTGATCTCGATCTGCGCCTTGTCGAGTAGGTCGCGCAGCCCGGAGCCGTCGGCGTCGCGGCCGATCAGCAGCATCGCCGCCTCGTAGTTGCCCGGCGCCCAGCCCGCCGCGTCGGCCGCTACATCGGCAGCCGGCAGTCCGGCTTCGGCGGCGTCCATGACGGCCGTGGCGCTGGCCGAGCCGATCGCGTAGCCGTCCACGTACGTGCCGATCAGGACGGACCGCACGGCCCGCTGGATCGCGGCGCGGTACTGCTCGACGAACTCGGCCGCCACCTCGCGCAGCCGCTGTTCGCGCTGTTCGGCGCTTTCGCCTTCGGGCGCGACGCTGACGGGAACCCGTGCGGCGAACTCCGCTGCGACCGTGCGCGGGTCGATCGAGTCGCCGAGCGCCGCCGCGATCAGCGGTGCCCAGTAGGCGGCTGCGGCCAAGTCGTACTGCCAGCCCGGCCACTGCTGTGCACTGTCAGGCCCCTGCGGCGGGGCCTGGTCTTTTGGGTCGGGGTCCGCCTTCGCGACACCGTCCGGTCCCGTGGCGAGCGCCGCCAGTGCCCGGTCGATCGACTCCAGCAGCTCCGGGCGCAGCGCCGGGTTGCCCGGCAACTGCTCCGGATCCCACCACGCCAGCGCCTCGATCTGGTCGCCGTCCGGGTCGTCCGGGTTGCTGACCACGCCGCGCCCGGTAGTGATCGGCACGTCGGCCTCGGACGGAACCGTCCAGACGATGCCCTGGTAGATCCCGTTCGGGCTGTACCAGACCCCGGTCTGCTCGCCGAGCGGTGGCAGGCATCCGGTCTCTTCGGCCCACTCGCGCCGCGCCGCCTCCAGCGGGTATTCGCCGCCTTCGATGTGGCCGCCGGGGAACTCCCACGTCCCGGCGGCAGGGTCGGGCGGCTCGGTGCCGACCAGGTCGGAGACGCTGGAGCCCGCGAACGGCACGTCGTGGCTGATCGAGCCGTCGGCATGCGACCACCAGTCGCCGCCGTCCATGCCCCACGCCAGCGGCATTCCGCATGGGCAAGTGCGCGGGTTCAGCGCCCGCTGCAGCATCAGCACACGGCCCGTGTCGGCTGCGCGCACCGCGAAGCCCGCAACCGCCACTGCGCCGAGCGACTTGCAGACCGCGAGCCTGCCCGCGTTGTTCAGCCGGCGCGCGGTGAGCAGATCCACCTGCTCGGATCGGAACTCGAAGTCGCGCCAGCGCCCACGGCGTCTGCGCTCGGCGGCGAACTGGCGGAACGCGGCAAGCTCCCGGTCCCGTTCGCTCTTGGCCACCTGCTGAACTACCGCCGAGTCCTGCGTCTGCGGCGTGGCGTCGGGCTGCGGCCCCTCGGCCTGCAACTGCTGGCGCATCGACGTCTGATAGGCGTCCTCGGCCGCCACCGACTGCTGCGCGTCGCTGGTGCCCTGCGCGGGGATCACGCCGGGCGGTGCGATGAACGGGGCGCGGATCACCGGCTGGTCGTCGGCCGGGCCGTAGGTGTCCGCGTCCGTGCGACCGGACAGGCCCTCGATCGCCAATAGCGGGATCGGGCCGGAGCGGGTGGTGGAGAAGAACCGCGGCGTCGGCCGTGACTTGTCGATCGGCAGGCCGAGCACCTTCTCGCGGCCCTCGTCGGGGGAGGCCATGCCGGACTCGATGTAGATCTGCCAGGCCTGCGCCTCGGCGACACGGTCCTCCACGTCGCGGCCGGTGTTCAGCTCGACCTTGACCGGCAGGTGCAGGTCGTACTGCAAATACCGGGTCAGCGTCGCCTGCACCCAGTACACCCACGGCAGGGTGTTGACCCTGAACTGGATGTCGGTCTGAGTTTCGCCGTTGGACCGGTTGACATCCTCGATCAGGCCCACGTCCTGCGGCACGATGCCGTACGCGGCGCAGGTGCGTTGCATCAGGTACTGGGGGAATGCCTTGTCGAAGGCCCGCGGACGGGTCTCCTGAAGCTTCGTGCCGTTCGGCACCGCGATCAGCTCGTTGAGCTTCGCCTGGTCGCCGAGCACGACCGCGTTCCAGTAGTCCTGCCACTCCGCCACCTGGTCGGGGCTGGAGATGTCCGGCGGCAGCTCAAGGAAGCCAGCAGGCACGGACCCCTCGGTGAACATCTGCAGAAAGTGCCACTGGAACCGCAGGTCCGTGTTCGCCGTCAGCAGAATGCTCTCCATCGGCGCGAGGCCGAATGGGGAGTCCTCCTGCGGGCGGAACATGCGGAAGTCGATGTCGTCGCGCGTGTACCAGTTCCACGGCATCCCATGGATGACCTGGTAGTACGCGGGACCGGGCGGCTCGGGCTTGCGGCCGTTCTCGTCGATGTACGGCATCACCGTCGTGCCGTCGAGCACTTCCAGGCCGATGACCTCGCCGTCCATGTTGCGGCGTCGGTAGAGCGGGGCGGCGTCGAACTTGAGCGCGTTCTCCAGCCACTTGCTCAGCCAGTCCTCGTAGGGCAACTCCCGGTCGGGGAACGCGAGTGCGGCGCGGGCGGCTTCGAGGGCGGTGTCGACGTCTCCGCGCGCCCAGTCGGCGGCGGAGAAGTTCAGCTCCATGCTTCTGAGCTCGTCGATCTTGTGGTTGATGCAGATCCGGGCGACGTCGTACGCCTTGACGATCGCGCGCAGCGTGTCGTAGCTGATCCGATCCCACGACGCGCGGGTTTGCGTGGAGATGTTGACGCTGACCGGGTAGTCGGTGCGCCGCGGCGCCTGCGAATACCCCTGGTAGGGGTTCAGCGGCCGGCCGGGCCCCATCTGCGCCGAGTTGTGCATCCCGGCTCGCGAGAGCGAGTCCTCGATGATGGCGGGGGTACGCGGCGCGGTGGCGAGGTCGGCTTTGCGCAGCGCCCGGCCGGTCTGCGGCTGGCTAGCGGCGCGGGGGCGGGAGGGGGCGCCCCGGCGAGACTTGTGGCGCTTCGCCATTCTCGGCGCCCTCCCCTCGTGTGGACTGCCGGGCGGTGCGCCAACTGCGGGTCTGGGGCGGGACGGTGAGGCCGGACTGCGCGGCCCTGCGCTTCATGGCTTCGAGGTACGCGGCTCCGGGGCCGACCCGGAGCAGCATCCGCCCGAGCGCTTGGCTGGTCTGGTCGACCTGGTCGTCGTGGGCGGCGCGCGGGAACCCTGCGGCTTCGTCGATGAAGGCGTCCACGTCGAACAGCGCGATCTCGCCATCGGGCAGGAACACGTTGCCCGCCTCGACGAACGGCGCGACCGCCTCGGCGCGTGCGTACTTCGACTCCTTCGGGTTCACCGCGATGATCCCGGGGATCTTCTTGCGAAGGCTGTCGATGACCGCAGTGCCATTGGCCTTGTCCTCGACCAACTTCGCCGCCGCCTGCGGCCACTTCGCGCACAGGCCCGAGAACGCCGTCAGGGTCTCGGTGAACGAGAGGCGCTTGCGGATCTGGTCGACCAGGAACACCTGCGCGCCGCGGCGCACCCACACGCCGATGGCGACGTAGTCGCTGCCCTTGGTGTCCTTGAACGCCATGTCGGCACTGATCAGAACCTCGTCACACTCCGCGACGATCCACGCGCCGGGGATGTCGGGGTGCTGCGACCACAGCGGCACGCTGTAGCGGCGCCACCACTGACGCAGCCACACGTTGCCCTTGTCCGGCGACGGATGGCCCTGGTAGAGCGCAGTGAACGCCCGGGATCCGGCCTGCACGCGGATTTCGCGCCACTGCTGTTCGGTACGTCCGCGCGCGGATTGCAGCCATTCACCGGGCTTGCGGCCGAGCGGATCGGCCTGGCCCTTGGCGGGGTCGTGGTCGGCGAGCGCCGGAATGTTGATCACGCGCCAGCGGGAGGCGTCCTCCGCGGCGAGCAGGCGTCCGGCGAGGTCGTCCTCGTGCCAGCGGGTGAGCACCAGCACTACGGGCGCACCGGGGGCCAGACGTGTGGCGCCGACGGTCTGCCACCACTTCCAGACGCGCTCGCGCCAGACCTCGGAGTCGGCGTCATCCTGCCCTTTGATCGGGTCGTCGATGAACAGCACGTCCACCGGACGCCCGGTCAGGCCGGAGCTGAGACCCACCGAGCGTACGCCGCCCCGGTGCCCGTCGAGCTTCCACCGCCGCGCCGCGCCGTTGTCCGGGGCGATACGCAGACCGAGGTCGAGCGTGCCGTCCTCGCCGCTGTTGCCGGTGATGAAGTCGCGGATCGCCTGCCCGAACTCTTCGGCGAGGTCCTGGCCGTAGGACGCGATGGCGATGCGCAGGTCCGGGTTGCGCAGCAGCAGCCACAGCGGCGTTGTCGTCGTGACCCGGGTGGACTTGCCCTCCTGCGGCGGCATGCTGATGATCAGCCGGTCGCAGCGCCCCTCAGCGACGTCCACCAGGGCCGCGTCGATCAGGTCCAGCGCCGGGGTCTGTACGGTGCCGCGCTCGATCGCGGCGGCCAATAGGCCTGGCGTGGCGTACTGCTTGCGTGCCGTCGCCCGCCGCAGTTCCAGTTGCCGCTTCCGCAGCTCACGCAGAGTCTGAAGCTTCTCCAGCCTCAGCTCTAGCAAGCTCCGCGGCGGCGTCTCGGATCTGAGCGTCGAGGTAGTCAAGCGTGATCACCTCATGCCGCGACGGGGCGTCCAGGCCCATGAGCTTGGAGCGGCGCTCAGCGAGGCGGATGAGCCGGTCGATCGCGTGCAGCACCGGCATATCGTCGATCATTGGCTGGCCGTCGGGGCCGTGGATGAGGTCGCCATGCACGGTGTGGGCGTAGTGCGTCGACTCAAGCACCTCGAACGCCTGCGCGGTCAGTGCGTCGATCAAGTCCGACTGGAGCCGACGTAACTCGTCGCCGCCCTCGACCGGGGCTGCGGCAAGTGCCCGCTGGACGGCTCGGTATGCACCACTCGCGTCGGCGTAATCAAGGTTGCGTGCAATCTGCGCATAGGTCAGACCTCGCGACTTCAGGCGCGCCGCTTCGCCGTCCCGCTCGGCGCCCTCGATAGTCCGCGTGAAGCGCCCGTCGTTGCCATGGTCGGGATTTGCCATGGCTGCGACCTCCGCTATCTCGCGTACAGGATGAAGTACCCGGAGTTGGGCGTGTACGTCGTCGGGTCGAAGCTCGTCGGAATGGCCGAAACCCCGCTCTTGAAGATCGCGGTTCGGTGCGTGTTGGCCACCGGAAAGTTCGCGGTCTGGGCGGTACCCGTCGCCGCGCAGTGCGGCGAACTCCCGCTGAAGTGGGTCAAGAATCCCAGGTAGTAGCGGGTTCCCGCCGTCACGGTGTGCGAGCCGCTCAGCGCCCCGTCGACCATTCCCGCCGCAGACCACGCGGCCGTCATGTCGCCGGTCTGATCGATCAGCGTGCCGTCCTCGGCGAAAATCGCGAGCTCGTTCACCCCGGAACCGGTGACCCCGCCGGC